>CBDUBO010000028.1:0-12807 GCA_965365405.1 uncultured Rhodothermales bacterium
CGGCGTTGTCCGGGTTGGCGCGGGCCACGCCGAGCACGTAGTCCATGGCGTCCTTGCCGTCAGCGGCGGCGCGGACGTAGTCGCCGCGGTTAGAGCGCAGGCGGCCCCGGAAGCCGAGGGCCGCGCCCTTGAAAAAGCGCGCGTCGAAGTTGTCCGGATCGCGCTTGAGGAGGGCGTCCGAGCGGGCGATGACGGCGTCCATCTGCCGGATGAAGGCGGCGTCGTGGGAGGTGTCGGTAAGGTCGAGCAGAATTTGCCACCACGTCGTGAGTGCCGTCAGGAACGGGCCGATGGGATGGTCGGGATGGCGGGCGGCGATGGCACGGAAGCGCTGCTCGGCTTCGGCAAAGCGGACGTTGTAGAGCAGGTCGAGCCCCTGCCGTGCCTGGTACTGCACGATGGCGTCGTCGAGGACGGAGCGCGGCGCGGCCGTCTGCGCCTCGGCCGCGATGGGCACGAGCAGGAAGATCAGGGAAATGTATCGTCGGGTGGACAGCATCGGGGCTTGGACGGGCGCTGGGCCCGCGTAAAACGCGGCAAACGGGGCGTGTTCGCCCCGGCCCCGACCGTTGCAAAAACAAAACCACGCCCCCAGAGGTGGAGACGTGGTGGTGCCGCAATGGTGGTTGCGGGGGTAGGGGCGGAATTAACTCCGCCTCTACTGAATCGAATTACCCCAGGCGGCGGACACCGCTGTAAAGCAGGGCGGCGATGCCGACCTTGGCGGCGTCGAGGGCGGCAAAGCGCAGAAAACCCTTGTCGAGCGACTCGAACCAGGTGGCGTGCCCGGCGGCAAAATGCAGCCACACCACGCCCACGGTGAAGAGGACGAGGCTGGAGGCGGCAAGGGCGAGGAGGCTGCCCGCGAACGTGTTGAAGCGCCGCGTCAGGCGGCCCGCCACGAAGGCCACGAGCGGCAGGGCGACGAGGTAGCCACCCGTCGCGCCCAGCAGGTACGCCGGGCCGAAGTCGCTGCCGGCGAAGACGGGGAGCGCCAGGCCCAGGCCGAGGTAGAGGAGCTGCGAAAGCGCGCCGTTGCGCCCGCCCAGAAACAGGCCTGCACCATAGACGGCCAGGGTTTGCAGCGTGATGGGCACTTCCCACACGTACACGCGCACCTTGGCCCCGAGCACGGTGAGCAGGGCGAAAGCGACGATGCCGAGCACCTGCACGAGCGTGGAAGCGCGGTTGCTGCGGAGCGCGTCAACGGTGGAAGGGGTAGCGGTGTGGAGGGCGATCAGGTTCATCGGACGTGAAGAAAGAGGTCGGTAGAGAGGAAGGTACGACAACAGGCACCAGCACGGGCAGCCACCGGAACGGTGCAGGGCACGCGGAGAGGGCCAAACTTTTGGAACGCATGCAAGGTCGCCAGAGTGGTGCGTTAAATTTGCAGCCGTATCCCCGGTGCCTCCGGGACTCTGACTTTCCAACCCTTTTGCTGTACTCCCATGAAAACCAGACTGCTCAGCGTCGCGCTCATCCTCGCCCTCTTCACCGGCATGGGCTGCGACTCGAACGACGACGACGATCCCTCCGACGCCGAACTCATCGTCGGCACGTGGGGCGTTACCAAAATCCGCAACAACGCTGACGGCTCGGATGCGTCGTCGCCCAACAACCAAGACATCACGCCCTTCATCTTCGGCGCGACGGGATCGGTGAAAGACAATGGCTTCGTGTTCACCTTCCGCAACAACATGACCTACAAGCTCATGGTGGATTACAAAGCCGAATCTGCGACCGACCTCGTCGTGGACGGCGCGGCGTTCACCTACTCGGTCGTGCCATCCTCTGATGGCAAGGGCGCGCTGCGTCTGCAACTGCCCTCGCCGGCCGGCACGGGCACCGTGCAGGGCCAGGCCAACTACGAACTGACGAGCAACACGACGATGACGGCGACGGTGCCGGCGTTGCTGATGAACTCCATCTTCGGCAGCACCATCTACAAAGGCAACGTGGCCATCGAGTTCAACAAGCAGTAACCGAGCTGCTGTGTAGTGTCGAGGGCTGGATGCCAGTGGGCATCCGGCCCTCTTTTCGTTTCAGGCCGTCGTGGGGGTCTCCAGGGGGTGAAGCGTGGGAGGGCTGTACGCGGCGCGCTTGAGGCGGCGCACGGCTACGCCCAGCAGCCCGTGCACGGCAGCCACCACGGCGGCGGTGCCGAGTGCCACCACGCGCGACTCCAGCCCCAGCGCCACCGCTACGAGCGAGGCGGAAAACACGGCGACGAGGCCAGAGACGACGAGAAAAAGGTCGGCGTGGTCGAGAGCGCGATTCATGAGCGGAAGGAGGTTTCAGTCGGAATCGGCAGCGAGGGGGGCCGGCTCAAGCGGCGGCGCGACCAGCAGCCCCCCATCGTCCACGATCCGCCAGACGTTCATCTGCCGCGCCAGTACGTACGTGGTCGTGTCGGTGTAGAGAAACCGGGCCGGGCTGGCGGCGATGAAGGCGGCCGTCTGCCGGGCGCTCAGCCGGTCGATGTCGCGGCGGTTTCGGGGGCTTCTGGGGCGCGTTTTGAACGCGGCGACAAGTGAATCCCGCGCAGCGAGGGCGCGGGCGTCCTGCCCCGCACGCGCCATGAGGGCGCGAGCATTCGGCCACTGCCGACGCACCACAAGCCGCGCCGTGTCGCCGGCGACGCGCGTTTCGAGCACGTCGAAAAGGAAGGCGCTGGACTGCAAGGGGCCTCCGCCGACGACTATCTCCACGACCGACTCGCTCATGAGCGCCGGCCTGCCCTGGAGGCTGTCGTAGCGCGCCCGGCCCGCCTGTTGCTGCTGGCGCGTATCCGGCGTCAGCAGCTTTTCCGCGTAGCCGACGTAGCCGCGGCGCAGGTTCATGAACTGCCGTCGGGCTACGGTTTCGGGCGATTCGGGCGTGCAGGCAAAGGCGAAAAGCAGCAACAGCGGCGCGAAGCGCATGACGGCGGGCAAAGTTTTGTTCGGCCCGCCGCCTGTCCAAAGGCTATGCCGCTGGCATAGAGGTGACTTCTTCGGGCTCGTAGGCGAGGCGCGAAGCAAGCCAGCGCTCCACCTCTTCCACCGCCATCCCTTTGCGCGCGGCATAATCTTCCACCTGGTCGCGCCCGACGACGCCCACGTTGAAGTAGTCGGCTTCGGGATGGGCCAGGTAGAGGCCGCACACGCTGGCCGCGGGGTGCATGGCCAGGTGCTCGGTCAGCGCGACGCCCGTTTTGCGCGTGGCGTCCAGAAGCTGCCAGATCGTGTGCTTCTCGGTGTGATCGGGGCAGGCCGGGTAGCCGGGCGCGGGGCGGATGCCGCGAAAGCGCTCGGCCACGAGGTCTTCGTTCTGGAGCGCTTCGTTCGGCGCGTAGCCCCAGTAATCCTTGCGCACCTCCCTGTGCAGCCACTCGGTGAGGGCCTCAGCCAGCCGGTCGGCCAGCGCCTTGACCATGAGGGCGCGGTAGTCGTCGTGCTCGGCCTCGTAGCTCTTGGCGAGCGCTTCGGCTCCGTGCACGCCCACCACGAACGCGCCCGCGTAGTCCTTCACACCACTCGTTTCGGGGGCGACGAAGTCTGCGAGGGCGCGGTTGCTTTTGCCGCTGCCTTTCTTGGTTTGCTGCCTAAGCGTGTGGAGCGTGGCAATTTCGGTGGTTCGGGCGTCGTCCTCGTACAGCACGATGTCGTCGCCCACGGAGGCGGCAGGCCACAGGCCGAAGGCGGCGTTGAGCGTGAGCGCGCGGCGGGCCGAAAGGGCGTCGAGCAGGCGGCCCGCGTCTTCGTAAAGCTTGTGGGCCTCAGCCCCCACGGCCGGGTCGTCGAAGAGGCGGGGGAATTTGCCTTTGATCTCCCACGCCAGAAAAAAGGGCGTCCAGTCGATGTAGGGCCGGACGGTTTCGATGGGCACGCCGGGCAGGGTGTGCAGGCCGGGCCGTTCGGGGCGGGTGATGGGTACGGCGCTCCACTTGGAGGTGAGCGCGTTGGCGCGGGCATCCGCGAGGGAGAGCAGTTCCGTCGCCTGCTGCCGCCGGGCGAAGTCGGCGCGCACCTTTTCGTACTCCGCTGCTACTTCGCCAGCAAAGCGGCCGCGGTTTTCCTCCGATATGAGCTGCTGCACGACGGGCACGCTGCGGCTGGCGTCGAGCACGTGGACGACGGGGTGATCGTAGCGCGGCGCGATGCGCACGGCGGTGTGCACCTTGGAGGTCGTAGCCCCGCCGATGAGGAGCGGTTTGCGCATCCCGCGCCGCTGCATCTCCTTGGCCACGTGCACCATCTCGTCCAGGCTGGGCGTGATGAGGCCGCTCAGCCCGATCACGTCGGCATTTTGCTTTTCGGCCTCGTCCAGAATGCGGTCGGCGGGCACCATCACACCCAGGTCCACCACGTCGAAGTTGTTGCAGGCCAGCACGACGCCGACGATGTTCTTGCCGATGTCGTGCACGTCGCCCTTGACGGTGGCGAGCAGGATGCGCGGGCGTTTGTTGGCGGGCGTTTGGGGCGGTAAGGGCGCAATGAATTGCGCCCTTACGGGCGCGGAACCGTCACCAGAGGTTTCGGCGCTGCCCGGCGCAGCGCCGTCGCCCAGGGCCGCCTCGTTTTCCCGCACCAGCCTGGCCGCTTCCGCCTTCCCCGCCTCGATAAAGGGTTGCAGGTACGCCACGGCCTTTTTCATCACGCGGGCGCTTTTGACCACCTGCGGCAAGAACATCTGGCCCGCCCCGAACAGGTCGCCCACGACGTTCATGCCGTCCATGAGCGGCCCTTCGATCACGGCGAGGGGCGACGGGTAGAGGTGGCGGGCTTCCTCCACGTCTTCTTCCACGTAGTCCGCGATGCCCTTCACGAGCGCGTGCTGAAGGCGCTCGGCCACGGGCGTGCCGCGCCACGCCTGCTGCTGCGCGATGGTTTCGGGCGCGCTACCCCGCACCTTTTCGGCAAAGTCCACGAGCCGCTCGGTAGCGTCTTCGCGGCGGTCGAAAAGCACGTCCTCGATGCGCTCACGCAGCTCCTCGTCCACTTCGCTGTACACTTCGAGCTGCCCCGCGTTGACGATGCCCATGTCCATCCCGGCCTGGATGGCGTGGTAGAGAAAGCAGGCGTGGATGGCCTCGCGCACCTTGTCGTTGCCTCGGAAGGAAAACGACACGTTCGAGACGCCGCCGGAGACGTGTGCGTGGGGCAGGTTCGCCTTGATCCACCGCGTGGCAGCGATGAAGTCGAGCGCGTAGCCGTTGTGCTCGGCCATGCCCGTGGCCACGGCGAAGATGTTGGGGTCGAAGATGACATCCTGGGGCGGGAAGCCTTCTTCCTCGACGAGGATGCGGTAGGCGCGGGCGCAGATTTCCTGCCGCCGCTCCAGGGTGTCCGCCTGTCCGTTCTCGTCGAAGGCCATCACGATGGCGGCGGCTCCGTACTGGCGGCACAGCCGGGCCTGCGCGCGGAACGCTTCTTCGCCTTCTTTGAGCGAGATGGAGTTGACGATGCACTTACCCTGCGCATTCTGCAAACCCGCCTCGATCACGTCCCACCGCGACGAGTCCACCACGATGGGCACGCGCGCGATGTCGGGCTCGCCCGCGACCAGCCGCAGAAAGCGCGTCATGGCGGCCTGGGCGTCGAGCAGGCCCTCGTCCATGTTCACGTCAATCATCTGCGCGCCGCTCTCCACCTGCTGCCGCGCCACCGCGAGGGCTTCCTCGTAGAGCCCGTCTTTGATGAGCCGGGCGAATTTGCGGCTACCCGTCACGTTGGTACGCTCGCCGATGTTGACGAAGTTTGTCTCGTCGCGGAAGGTGAACGGTTCGAGGCCGGCGACCTGGAGCGTGGGGGCTTTCTTTTCGGGCACGCGCGGCGCGAACGGCGCGACGGCCCCGGCAATGGCGCGGATGTGGTCGGGCGTGGTGCCGCAGCAGCCGCCGACGATGTTGAGGAGTCCTTCTTCGGCGAGGGCGGCCATCTGGGCAGCCATGTAATCGGGCGTCTCGTCGTAGCCGCCAAAGGCGTTGGGCAGGCCCGCGTTGGCGTAGAGCGAGATGGGGACGCTCGCGGCGCGTGCGAGGGCCCCTATGAAGGGCCGCATCTGGCGCGAGCCGAGGGCGCAGTTGAGCCCGACCGACAACAGGTTGGGCGCGTGCGCGACCGAGATCCAGAATGCCTCGGGCGTCTGCCCGCTGAGCGTGCGGCCCGACAGGTCCACGACCGTCCCCGAAATCATGACGGGCACGCCCGCGCCGCGCGCCCGAAACGCCTGGTGGATGGCAAAGATGGCCGCCTTGGCGTTGAGCGTGTCGAACACGGTTTCGACGAGCAGGATGTCCACGCCGCCGTCGAGGAGCGCGTCCACCTGCTGGCGGTAAGCCGCGGCAACCTCGGTAAAGGAGACGGCGCGGAAGGCGGGATCGGACACGTCGGGCGAAAGGGAAAGCGTCCGGTTGAGCGGGCCGATAGAGCCAGCCACCCAGCGCGGCTTTTCGGGTGTCTCGAACCCATCGCAGGCCGCCCGCGCCAGCTTTGCCGCGGCCACGTTGAGGTCGTAAATGAAAGTGGAATCGTCCAGCCCGTACTCGGCCTGCGCAATCGTCGTGGCGCTGAAGGTGTTCGTCTCGACGATGTCCGCGCCCGCTTCGAGGTACGCCGCGTGGATGCTCTGGATGAGATCGGGGCGGGTGAGGGCCAGCAGGTCGTTGTTGCCTTTGAGCGGGGCGTCGTGGCTGGCGAAATGGCTACCGCGGTAGTCGTCTTCCTCCAGCCCGTGCGGCTGGATCATGGTGCCCATCCCGCCGTCGAGAAGGAGGATGCGGCGGGCGAGGGCGTCGAGCAGGGCAGCGGTGCGAGGCATGGCGGGGCGAAAACGTTGCCGCCCCAACGCCCGCGGGCGGACGCGGTGCCCATCTTGGGGAATGGGGAAGGGCCAGTGGTGAAAGGTCAATCTTCCAGGGCAGATGAGAGGCAGGTAGTTCTCTCTTGCCCCTTCCCTCATTCACCTACTGCACTTGGATCGTCAGGACAACGGTGCCCACGGGCGAGACGACAAGCGCGGTGCCACCGGTGAACGCGGGCAGGGCGGCAACGAACACTTCTTCCTGAAGTCCGGCGGCGAGTGTGCCGGCGTCCTCGTCGAAACTGGTGCACGGCCCGCCGGCGCAGCTACCGGGCGGCGGCGTGATAACCCAGACGAGCGGGCCGACGCCCAGGTTATGCACGAAAAACGACCCGGCGGCTCCGTTGGGGTTGCGGCGGAGCACGACGGGTGCGGGGCACACCTGAAGCACGGGCGCGCGCCTGGTGAGGGGCAGCGTGACGTTGAAGCCATCTTCCACGCGCTCGGTGCGGCTGGCGCTGTAGAGCAGCGTCCCATTGTTGCTCTGCACAGCGGCCTCGAAGTCCACCGAGCCCGGCTCCACCTCCACCTCGAACACGACGGCGGCTTCTTCGAGCGTGAGGGGCTGGCGGTACCGGCGCGTGCCCGCGCCGTCGGTCACTGTCAGCAACATTTCATCCGCGACGGAGGCGCACACGGCCAGCCCGTCGGGTCCGGCGCGGAAAAGCGCGCGGGCGTCAATGGCAACCCGCGCCGTCGTTGTAGGCGAGCGGTGCGTATCGCAGCCGGCCCCGATCAGGGCCGCCGCGAGCAGGGCAATGGAAAGAGCCGGACGGAGGCACATGGCAGCACGTGGTTACCGGGGGATGGGGATGGTGACTGTGCCGCGTGCCCCGCCGCCGTCGGGCCACAGTAGGTACGCTCCCGCCCCCACCACGACCGCCGCGCCGATCAGGAAGGCAGGCTTTTTCCAGAGGGGCACAGGCCGCACGGCCAGGTGCGTTTCGCGCACCGCCGCCTGCCACGCAGACGCCTCCTGTGCGCCCAGCGAGATCAGTTGCGGGCGCTGGCCAGGCTCCAGCCGCCACATCTGTCGCTCGCCCGTCAGGTTGATCTCGTAGCTTGGAAAGCTGATGTGGCCTTCTTTGAGAAAGCAATACGCGCCCGTCGAGTCCGCCTGGATGAGGACGGTGGTGCCGTGGATAATCATGGACACGTCGGCGGCGAGGGCTTCGAGTTCGCCGCGCAGCAACTCTACCAGCATCGCGCCCCGCTCGACGGCCAGGCGCAGTCCGCCCACGCCCGTCACCGTGCCCGCCTCGATGCGATACACGCCTCGGCGTTCGAGCGGGGCCAGCACCACGCGCGCGTCCAGGTCGCCTCGCCGCAGGTGCAGGTCTATCCACACGTCGTCCTTCAACTCGATCCGGTCGGATTCGATGAGGGCTTCGCTGGTGCGGACGGGCTGGCCGGGGGCGCGCCACAGCACGGCGCGCAGCGTAGTGGGGACGGGCTTGCGCGGCTGCTCGGCGATGCGGGCGATCTCGCCCACCGGCGCTGCCTGGGCGCGGGCGGCTGGAGGAGCGGCGTACGCCGTCAGCGCCAGCAGGAGGAATGTGCGAAGGAGCCGGTTCATGGGCAGCGGGGAGAAGAAGCAGCGGGGGCCAGCACGTCCGTCAAGCCGTAGTAGCGCAGGCCCGCCACGGATTCACGCTGCACGTACCACATCTGCCGGTGGGGTGGGGCGTAGAGGTAATACCCGGCGTCATTCTCGTGTACGAGCGACAGCCGTTCGTCTGGTGGTCGCTGGGCGGCCTGGAGCGAATCCGTCGCGGCGTACTGTACACACACGTCGGGGAATCGGTTGGACGAGAGCAGCACGCCGTGGTTGACGGGCAGAAGCGTCACCTGCGAGATGAGCAGCAGCAGGCTGGCCACCACCCAGGCCCGCTCCCACGTGCGCGCCGTGGCGTAGTGGAACGTTTTGAGCACGGCGTAGAGCGCCCACGCCGTGAGCAGGGTGACGAAAAAGAGCCAGCCCACGTGCTGCACCGCCTCGGCGTACTGGCCACCGCGCACCCAGCCCTCCAGCGTGGCGGGGGAGGCGAAAAAGGCCAGCCCACGCGCAGGCGGTACCGGGGCTGGGGCCCTGAACAGGAGGTCGTTGACGCGGATGGTACGGGCCTGCTGGCACGCGCCAGAGAACTGAACAAGCAGGAAGCACAGCAGCAGCGGCGTGCGGTGGCGCAGCAGAAACGCTTTGGTGGTGGCCTTGAGCGCCGAAGCGCGGCTGCGCAGGCCCAGGCTACCCCGCGTGCGACGGTACCATCCCAGCAGTACCGCCGCCGCTACGAGCGCCAGCACAAAGACCAGCCAGCCCGCGCCGCTGCCGTCCAGGCCGCGCTGCGTCTCTACGTGCAGCGTCTCGGCCACCACGCCCGATGGGGCAGAAACCGGGGCAGGCGAGGCGGAGAGCGGAGGCGTAGAGGTAGCAGGCGCGATCAGTTCGTCCAGTCCCAGCCCTAGCACGTCGGCCAGCGTCAGCAGGCACGCGGTGCCCAGGTAAATGGGCAGAAACGCAATGAAGCGTGCACCCGTCTCCAGGTATTGCTGAAGGTCGAAGGCGGTGCCGGGCAGCCCCAGCATGACCAGCCGCGCGCGTTCGGCCAGAAAGCCGGTCGCGGTGAGCAGCGCCGTCAGGCCCGTCAGCGAGGCACCAACGAAGCCGAAGAACTTCTGGAGTGCATCGGGAAGCTTGCCCAGCATAGGCCACGTCTCCATTGAGGAAGCCGCCTGCATACGGGCGCGGCGCGCGGCACACGGGGCAGCCACGCTGGCGCTCAATAAAGCGGAAAGCGCGGACAAGCGCAAAGGTGGACAAGGGGCGCGGGCCGATCTGCACGAAGTTCGCGGCCCTGGTGGATCAGGGGCAGGGCGCAGGCGTGTTGAGCACGCTTTTGCCCAGCCTGCATCCGATGTGAAGCCTTCTGAAAGACCCGTTTCCCGCCCCGATAGTCCTGCGGAAAAAGCCGCCATCGCGCTGCGCAACGTCTCGAAAACCTACCGCAGCGGCAGCCACATCGTCCGGGCACTCGCGGGCGTGTCACTCGCCATCCCGACGGGGTCGTTTGCTGCCATCGTGGGCCGCAGCGGGTCGGGCAAGAGCACCCTGTTGCACCTGCTGGCCAGCATGGACGTGCCCTCGGAGGGAGAGGTGCAGGTGGGAAGCTGGCAGCTGGGTGCGCTGAGCCGCGCCGACCAGGCGCGCTACCGCCGCGAGATGGTGGGCCTGGTGTTCCAGCAGTTCAACCTCGTGCCCACGATGACGGCGCTCCAGAACGTGACCTTGCCGCTCGTGCTGGCCGGGGCGGTTCCGACAGGGCGCGAAGCGCGTGCCCGCGCCGTGCTCGCAAGTGTGGGCATGGCACATCGCCTGGAGCACCGCCCGGCGGAGCTGAGCGGAGGGGAGCAGCAGCGGGTCGCCATCGCCCGTGCCCTCGTGGCGGACCCGCCCTTGGTGCTGGCCGACGAGCCGACGGGCAACCTCGACTCGGCCACCGCCACGCAGATCGTCGAGCTGCTGGCCCGCATCAACCGGGAGCAGGGCAAAACGGTTGTCGTCGTCACGCACCATTTTAGCGAAGTTGCCTCCGTCGTCACGCAGCGCGTCGAACTGGTGGACGGGCGTCTGGCGGGCTGAGCGGCCCGGCGATGCCGCGCAGGCCGCACCTCTCTGCAACGACCTCTTATTTATGCGCACTGCCGACCTCGTCCAACTGGCTTTTGCCAACCTGCGCCGCAACTATTCGCGCTCCCTCCTCACGGGAACAGGCGTAGCCGTGGGCGTGGCCGCGCTGCTGACGCTGCTGGCCTACGGGGCGGGCCTCCAGCAGAACGCGCGCGGAGAGTTCGAGGCCCTCGACCTCTACAACACCGTCCGCGTCACCTCGCGCCCCAACCCGTTCGGCTCTCTCGGCGACGTGATGGCGCGCCAGATTGCGGAGGCGGACACGGTGCCCGAAGTGCCCCTCACGGACAGCCTCCTCAGCCGCATGGCCGCCCTCGACGGCGTGCGCGCGGCCTACCCCGAGGTTGTCTTCCCCGTCAAGATCGAGGCGAACGGGCGCGAGGCCGTCGCCAACGCCGAGGCCATTCCGCAAGCTTTTGCCGACCTGCCTGCGTACAAGCCCTCGGCAGGAGCCTTTTTCGAGTCCCCCGCGGATTCGGCCCTGCTCGTCGGCCCGGCCATGGCGACGCGGCTGGGCTACGAAGTGCCCGAACGCATCGTCGGCGACACGCTTACCCTCGTCACCGCGACGCTCGACGTGGGAATGCTGGCTACGTCGGCGCAGGCGCTCGGCCTGGGTCTCAACGTGATGCCGATCCGCGAGCACCGTCACCGGCTGCGCGTGGCCGGGCTGCTGCCCGACGAAGACCAGGCGGTCACGGGCTTTTTCCGCGTGCTGCTGCCCCTGGGGCTGGCTCGCAAGATGCAGAAGATCACGTTCTTCTCGACGATAGATCTGCTGCTGCGACGGTCCACCGCCGGCGGCTACATGGCCGCCCGCGTCCAACTCACCGACGCCGACGCACATGGCGCCGTGCGCGACAGCATCCAGGCGATGGGCCTCTATGCCGACAGCTTCCGGGATCAGTTTGCCCAGCTCGAACGCCTGTTCACCGTCGTGGACATGGCCCTCGGCATCATCGGCCTCATCGCCCTGCTCGTGGCGACCATCGGCATCGCCAACACCATGATGATGAACGTGATGGAGCGGCGGCGTGAGATCGGGGTGATGAAGGCAGTGGGGGGAGACGAGAATGATCTAAAGCGCCTGTTTGTAGCGGAGAGCGCCGCGCTGGGGATGCTGGGCGGAGGGGCGGGCATCGTGGGCGCGTTTGGCGTGATGGCTGCCATCCAGTTGGCCGTGAACGTCTATCTCGAGAACAAGGGCCTGCCCCTCGTGGATGTTTTCGCGCCTGGTGTGGGCATGATAGCTGGCGTGCTGCTGGTGGCCGTGGGGGTCAGCCTTGTGGCAGGTTTTGCGCCTGCACGCCGGGCCGCGCGCGTCGAGCCGGTCGAGGCGCTGCGCAGCCTGTGAGCGAACGTCAGGCTAGTGGAGACAGAAACGAGACCACAGCCTCTGCCAGCGCCTGTGGGGCCTCGGCGTGTACCCAGTGACCCGCATCCGGAATCGTGACAAGCTGGGCGTGCGGAAAGAGCCGCTCGATTTCTGGCCAGTCGGCGTCGCGCACGTAGCCCGATTTCTCGCCGCGTACGAAGAGCGTGGGGCCGGGGTAGGGCGTAGGGGCCGTCACCGCCCGCGTGACCTCGGCGTAGCGCTCCGTCAGCACGGGCAGGTTCATGGCCCAGTGATAGCCACCCCCTGGCTGTGCGACCAGATTCTTGAGCAGAAACTGCCGTACGCCCCAGTCGGGAATGGCCGAGGCAAGTGCTTCGTCGGCCTGCTGCCGCGAGGCAATCGCCGACAGGTCGAGTCCGTTCAGCGCGTCCAAAAGCGCGTCGTGGTGAGCCGGATAGGCCCTTGGCGCCATGTCCACCACGACCAGGGCGCGGGTGCGGTCGGGGTGCGAGAGCGCGAACTGCATCGCCGTCTTGCCACCCATTGAGTGACCGAGCAGAAAAGCAGACGGCAGGTGGTGGACGTCCAGAAATGCCTCTAGATCCGCGGCCATGTCGGCGTAGGAGAAGGCCGGGCTGTGCGGGGAGCGCCCGTGGTTACGTGCGTCTGGCAGATAAACGTGAAAGTGTGGCGCGAAGGCCTTGCGTGCCAGCGTATGCCAGTTGCCCGAGGCACCCAGAAAGCCATGCAAGACGACGAGGGCACGCGACCCTGATCCATGGGTAGCAAAACTGAGTGAAAGCGCCATGTTCTAAGGTTGTTAGGGGTCAAAGGCCCTTCACGCCATTCCCAAGGGCCTTTAACATTGCCTTGACACAGTTTCAAAGGGCAGGCTATATTGACCGCCCATGATGAAGATAGTGCCGCAATCGTAACACCC
>CBDUBO010000029.1:0-12654 GCA_965365405.1 uncultured Rhodothermales bacterium
CCCGCCTGTGGCGGGTAATGAACGCCAAGACGCTCCACGTCGTTGACCTCGACGCGGCGCGCGGCGGCTCGCCCGACCGCGCCGACAACCGTGACGTGATC
The DNA here is from genome assembly GCA_965365405.1 of uncultured Rhodothermales bacterium. Lineage (GTDB taxonomy): Bacteria > Bacteroidota > Rhodothermia > Rhodothermales > BA12 > CBDUCD01. The sequence goes on from CBDUBO010000029.1 coordinate 102, forward strand.
CGCCGCATCGCGGACTCGGTCGTCATTCCCATCCAGGTGGGCGGCGGCATCCGCACCCTCGACGACGTGGAGATGATGCTCGAAGCGGGCGCGATGCGCGTCATCCTGGGCACGGCAGCGGTACGCAACCCCGAACTCGTCGAGGAAGCCATTGCCCGCTACGGCTGCTCGCGCATCGCCGTGGGCATAGACGCCCGCGACGGCGAGGTGCGCGTCGAGGGGTGGCTCGAAGGCTCCGGCGTGGACGCCGTCAGCCTCGCGCTCGACCTGGAGCGGCGCGGCTGCCGCCGCTTCATCTACACCGACATCGCGCGCGACGGTACGCTCGAAGGACCCAACCTAGACGTGTACCGCACGCTCGGGCAGCACCTCACCCACAAGTACACGCGCATCACCGCTTCGGGCGGCGTGGGCGGCTACCGCGACCTGCTCGCCCTCGGCACGCTGGCCGAGTACCGCGTGGACTCCGTCATCGTGGGCAAGGCGCTCTACGAAAATCGCTTCCCGTGCCAGCAGTTCTGGTGCTGGCATCAGAAGGAAGCCGTGGATCTCGACAAGCCCACCACCGCTACCGTCCTCACCGACCTCACGGACGCAGCGCGCTGCGAGTAGCGCCCATCAGCGACCTCGCTGCCTGTCGTGCTGTATTGCCCTCCCCTTTCCGCCCGCCTGTGACCGCTCGCCGCATCATTCCCTGCCTCGACGTGAACGCCGGCCGCGTCGTCAAAGGCGTCAACTTTGTCGGGCTCGTGGATGCGGGCGACCCCGTCGAGCAGGCGCGTTTCTACGATGCTGCCGGCGCAGACGAACTCGTCTTTCTCGACATCACGGCCACCCACGAGGGGCGCGGCATCATGCACGACGTGGTGCGCCGCACCGCCGACGCCGTTTTCATTCCCCTCACCGTGGGCGGTGGGCTCGGTTCGGTGGCCGACGTGCGGGCGATGCTCAACGCGGGTGCAGACAAGGTGTCGCTCAACTCGTCCGCCCTGCGCACGCCCGAACTGATCTCCGAAACCGCCGCCGCGTTTGGCTCGCAGTGCTGCGTCGTCGCCATCGACGCGCGGCGCGTGCCGGGCGAAGCGCGGTGGGAAGTGTTCACCCACGGCGGACGGCGAGCCACCGGCCTCGATGCCGTGGCGTGGGCCGAAGAAGCCGAGCGGCGCGGCGCGGGCGAGATTCTGCTGACCTCGATGGACCGGGACGGCACCAAGGACGGCTACGACCTCGACCTGTTGCAGCGCGTCTCGCAGGCGGTAGGCATCCCAGTGATTGCCTCTGGGGGCGCGGGCACGCTTTCGCACCTGGCCGAAGCGTTGCGCGAGGGCGGCGCCGACGCCGTGCTGGCGGCCTCCATTTTCCACTTCCGCACGTTCACGCTTGCAGAGGCCAAGGCGCACCTGCGTGCCCGTGGCCTGCCGGTGCGGCAGGAAAAGGCCGCCCATGTCTGACCGCCGCACCGTTCGGCTGCTGCGGGGAGCGCTTGCCGCCGCCCTGCTTTTTGCCGCCACCACGGCAGGCTGGCTCGTCGTGCAGGCGCTGCTGCACCCGGACACGCGGGCGCGCCAGTTCGGCAAGTACGGCGAGGCCGTGCCGCTGTGGCTGCCGCTCATCCTGTTCGTGCTTTTCGGCCTGTGCGCCGTGGCCTACATTTTTTTCCGTGCCACCCGCCGCGTCGAAGGCGGAGAAGACCTCTATGCCCGGCGCTTCCGCCGCCGCCCGGACTAGTCGCACGCCCCCTGAAGGCGCGGTAGTCCGGTGCGGCTGGCGAAAAGCGCGTCGAGATACGCCCGCGCGGACTGGTATAGCCCGGGGTGCTCACTGGCCCTCGGCCCGGCCACGTTGAGCGTCGTGGGGCAGACCTGATGGAGCCAGCGCAGCACTACGTGCGGGCGCGCTGCGAGCCGTGCTACATGGTACGGACGCCGAAGTTCAATCGCCACCTGCCGGGTGAGGCGCGTGCCGCCGCGCAGCATGTCCACGACGAGAATGAGCGTGGCGTCGCTGTCGCGCACGTTGAGGCGTGTGCGCTCGGCAGGATCGGCGGAGGCCGTTTCGCGCAGCGGATACTGCAAGGGAATCGGCCCGTCCTCGGCCCACCGCTGCCGCGGGCACCACCCGCCGATGGGAATGCCAGCCGCCCGCGCGGCGTCGAGCGCCGCCCTGTCCACCCCCGTCTGCCCACCCGACACGATCTGCTGGAGCATGGGCAGTGGTGGGTTTGTGAGATCATTGGAGGGGCTGCCGCGCGGCTGGGGCGGTGCAATCTGCGGGGCTGCCGCTACAGGGCCTACAGATGGCCTCCACCGCTAGCGCCAGATTCTTCGCCCGCGACCTCCGAGAGCGCCTTCCTAAGCACACGAACCGCTTTCGGCCCTACCCCATGCAGCGCGAGCAGGTCCGCATCGGAGAAGGCAGCGATCTGGCTCAGCCTCGTCACCCCCGCAGCTGTCAGGGCGCGCAGCGCAGGTCTGCCAATCTCGGTCGGAAGCGGACGGTCGGGGCGTGTGTTCATGAAAGGCAACGAACAGCAGGTGTTGCGCTACATCAAACCGTGGTTGGCGGTGGGGGCGGGTCGGAGGCGGGGAAGGATTCTTTGAGCGCTTGGTCGCGGGCGTCGGCTTCGGGTGCGTGCTCGACGCGGCCCAGAAACGCGCCGACAAGCTGGGTGGACTGGGCGCAGACGGCGTAGAGCTTGCGCAGCTGCGGGTCGTCGTGTTCGAGGTCGCGGAAGGCGTCGGCGCAGGCCTGGGCAATGTCGCAGGCCAGGCCCGCCGCCTTGCGGTGGTAGGGCGAGGCGCGGGCGAGAAAGTCGGAGGCGAGCAGGTGCGCGTCAGCGCAGTCGTGCAGCACCTGGATGCGGTGCGGCGCGGCGTAGTCGCCACGGCGGTCGGCGCAGTAGGCGGCCGTCTGGCGGCACACCTTGTACACGTCCATACACGCATCCATCAGGCGCAGCGCGTGCGTGTCGCCAAAGTGACCAACGGTGGAAGATTCGGAAGCAGACATGCGGGTGAGGCGTTGGGGTGTGCAGCAAGGTATCCCCTCGCCCATATCACCGTTGCCGGTGGCCGTTGACGCTTCGGTAACATCCCCGCCCGGCCCGGCGGCACGATCTTCGACTTCTACCCCGCCCGCGCCTCTCCACGTCTTCAACCCTCCCATAATCGCCATGCAAACCCTTCTATACCGCACTGCGCTGCTCCTGCTCGTGGCCAGCGTCCTCTCAACTGGACAGCTCTTCGCCCAGGACGGCAACGCCCTCCTGCGCCGCGTGCAGGCCAGGTACACCCAGTCCACCAGCCTGCGGGCTGACTTCACCCAGACAATGACGAGCGCCTACGGCGACGAGCAGTTCAGCGGCACCCTGCTGGTGCAGGGCAACCGCTACCGCGTCGAGGCTGGGCCGCAGCAGTTCGTCACCGACGGGCGCACGACGTGGCTGTACAACAAGACGCAGAACCAGGTCATCGTCAACGATTTCGTCGAGGACGAGACGACGTTTTCGCCGACGGGCTTTCTGACGCGCTACGGCAGCCGCTACCGCGTCAGCGCCGTCACGCCGCAGACGGTGCGCGGGCAGCGCCACTACACGCTTACGCTCACGCCCAAGAGCGACGACGAGTTTTTCGACCAGGTGAAGGTGACGATGCGCGACGCCGACGCGGTGGTGACACGCCTGGAGCTGAGTGACATCAATGGTACCCAGATGCGCTACGAGCTGCGCAACGTGCAGTTCAACCCGACGCTGTCGGCGGCTCAGTTCCGCTTTACCCCGCCCCGCGGGGCTGAGGTGGTGGACCTGCGCAACTGAGCGCATTCTTTGCCGAAACGCTGGAACGCCCGCCCAGGGCGACTCCGTTGCGGGACGTGCCCTCTCCGGCGCGTCCCGCTTTTCTTTCCTCCAACGTTCTCCTTCATGTCCCCGCGCCTCCGCTCTCTTCTGACCCAGATCGGCGGATTCGTGCTGGCCGCCGTGCTGCTGTGGCTGGCCCTGCGCGGCCTCCACTGGGGCGAGTTGCGGCAGGCCCTCCAGACCGCACAGTACAGCTGGCTGCCCCTGCTGATCGTTATCCTGCTCCTGTCCCACGTGCTGCGGGCGTGGCGGTGGACGATGCTGCTCGACGGGTTGGCCGAGGCACCGGAAGCGCGGCGCGTTGGGACGCCGTTCGCGTTTGCCGCCCTCATGGCGGGGTACATGGTCAACTACGGCGCGCCTCGTCTGGGCGAGGTCGTGCGCACGACGGCAGTAGCGCGCGAGGCCCGACGGCCCTTCAGCACTGTACTCGGCACGGTGGTGCTCGAACGCCTGCTGGACGTGGGGATGCTCGCGCTGGGCCTGCTGACGGTGCCGCTGCTGCTGGGGGGACGGCTGCGCGTCCTGACGGGTCTTTTTGCCGCGCCCGGCACGGACGGGCTGGTGTGGCTGGGAGTGGGCTTGCTCGGAGTGATCCTCGCCGTCCTCGTGGGCCGGCGCGTGATGGGGCCGCTGAGCAGCGAAACGTCGTGGTGGAGCCGCCGCGTCCGTCCGCTTCTGCACAGCTTCCGGGCGGGCCTGGCCACCGTCGCGACGAGCCCTCACCGGGGCGGGCTCGTCTTTTCGACGCTGACCATCTGGGTGCTCTACGCCTTCGTGGCATGGCTGCAGTTTAAGCTGCTTGGGAGCGCCGCGCCCTACGGCATCAGCCTCGTGGACGGCTGGTGCATCATGCTCATCGGGGCCATCGGCATGGTGGTGCCCACGCCGGGCGGCGCGGGCTCGTACCATTACGTCACCATCCAGACGCTGAGCCTGCTCTACGGCATGACGCTCGTGGACGCGCAGGTGTACGCGGTTTTCGCGCACGGCGCCCAGCTCGTGCTATATGCCATCACGGGCGCGCTCTGCCTGATTGCCATTGTGCGACGCAACCGCTCGCAGGGCCGCACAGCCGTTCAGGCACCGTCCTGAACGGTTCAGCGCCTCCGGCTGGACTTGCTCCGCAGGCTTCGGTACCCTGCTGCTGAAAGCGCCCTTCAGGAGTTCCCACAGCCGATTCAACCCGTCGCCATGCAGCCCTCCGCCGAACACAACCCGATTGCTGACCTCGTCCCGGATCCGATCTATCAGGTGCTGGAAGCCAATCATCTCCTGAGTGAGAAAGGCATCCGCGACTACCAGATCCGCCTGCGTTTCCGCACGCTGCGCAACCAGGACGTGGCCGCCACCGACGCCATCGAGCAGCTACGCGAGGAGTACCCCTACCTCCAGTTCGACACGCTCCGCAAGATCGTTTACCGCCTCAACCACCGGTAAAGGCCGTAAAGCCGCAACAGCAGACGCCTGCACGACGGAGGTGCGCGTTGCGGAGATCGGGGCGGGTGTGCGTATCCTCAGGGCACCACTGCCTCTGCCATGCGCCTGCTGCTCCTCTGCGCCCTGCTGCTCGCCGCCGCGCCCGCGTTTTCCCAATCCGCCGCGGCGGACTCCGCTGCCGCCATCGCCGTGGCCGAGCGGTTCCACCACGCGCTCGCCCACGGAGACAGCCTGACCGTCGCGGCGCTGCTGCTGCCGGATGCACTCGTGCTCGAAGGCGGGCGGCGCGAAACCCGCGCCGAATACCTCGGCCACCACTACGGGCACGACGTGGCGTTCTTGCGCGCCATGACACAGTCGGACGTGGCGCGCACCGTGCGCGTAAGCACGGACATGGCGCACGTGGCGACTGTCTCGCGGATGCGTGGCATGTACCGCGATAAGGCGCGCGACGTAGACAGTGCCGAACTGCTGGTACTGCACCGCACGCCCGAGGGGTGGCGCATCGCCGCCGTCCATTGGTCCTCAGGGACGCACGAGTAGGCCGGTGCAGCACGCCACCGACGTTTTGATGATGGGGCTGGGCTTCGCGCTGCTGGCGTGGACGACGCTCGAAATGGCGTGGAGCACTGTTTCGGCAGCCGGGGCCGGGCCTGTCACGCAGCGCGTCTCGCGGGGGCTGTGGCGAGTGTTTACGTGGCACGCGGGGCCTACCCACGCGCGCCGCAAGGCCGCCGGGGCGGGTGTGCTGGCAGGCACCGGACTGTTCTGGGTGCTGATGCTGTTCGTGGGCTGGGGGCTCATCTTCGCCGCTCTCCCCACGCACCTCTATGTGCCCGCCGAAACCCGGCTGGCCACCCTGTCCGAGCGGCTCTACTTCGCGGGCTTCACCGTCACGACGCTGGGCGTGGGCGACGTGACGCCCCTCTCGCCGCTGGCCCGACTGCTCACCATTCTGTGCTCCGCCAGCGGACTCGTCCTCGTCACGCTCACCGTCACGTACCTGCTGCCCGTCGTGTCTGCCGTAACGGAGGCGCGGCGGCTGGCAGCTTCCATCCACAACCTGGGCACCTCCGGCGTGGCGATGGTGCGGGACAACAGCGCGACGGCGGCGCTGGAACGGCAGCTTCAGAGCCTGGAAAGCGAACTCTCGCTCTACGCGGAGCGGCACCTGACCTACCCCGTCCTCCACTTCTTCCACAGCGGCGCGCGCCGCACCGCCGTTTCCGTCAACATCGCAGCACTTTTCGATGCCGTGCTGCTGTGGCGCTACGCCCTCACGGACGCGGAACGCCCGGCAGAAACAGTGCTGGCGGGGCTGGAGCAGACCCTCGCGGCCCTGGCCGACACCCTCCACGCCTCTTTCGTCAGGCAATCAGAGAGCCCGCCGCCCCTACCCGACGCCGCTGCCCTCGCGGCGCATCACCGCGGCGCGGCAGGCCCGCTGGAAGCCGCTGCACAACGACTGGAACCGCAGCGGTGCGCGCTGTATGCAACTGTGCGCAACAGTGGCTTCGACTGGCCTGCTGCCGCGCCCCCCGACCAATCCTGAATCATCCATGACCATGCAAACGGAAACCCTCACCATCGGCGGCATGAGCTGCGGCCACTGCGTGCGCGCCGTCCGCGAAGCGCTCGAACGCGTCGAAGGCGTAGAGGTCGAGAACGTGGAGATTGGCACGGCGCGCGTGCGCTACGACGCCAGCAAGACGCCTCGCGCCCGCATCGCCGAGGCGGTCGAGGAGGAAGGCTACGCCGTCGAACAATAGCTCTGTGACGTTTCCCTCCGCCGCTTTCGACCGCCGCGCGCAGGCGTACGAGCAGCGCTGGAAGCGTTACAACGCGACCACGCACCGCCTCCTGCTCGGCGTTGCCCGCGTGCCGGAAGCGGCCTCCGTTCTCGACGTGGGCTGCGGCACAGGCCTTCTGCTCGAAAAGCTGCTGGCCGCGCAACCAGCGCGCCGCGCGGCGGGCGTCGATCCCTCCGCCGCTATGCTCCACCAGGCGGCAGCGCGCCTCGAAGCGTTTCCCCACCTGACCCTCGCGCAGGCAGAGGCCACCGCACTGCCCTTCGAGGACGCACGCTTCGACCAGGTGGTGAGTGCCAGCGCCTTCCACTTTTTCCCCGCCCCCGACAAAGCGCTTGCCGAGATGCGGCGCGTGCTCGTGCCGGGCGGAAAGCTCGCCCTGCTCGACTGGGACGGCGACAGCCTCGCCATGCGCGCCCTCGACCACGCCCTGCGCCTCACCGACCGGGCGCACGTGCGCCTCTACCGCCGCGACACCCTCGCCGCGCTGCTCACCGCCGCCGGCTTCGCCATGGAAGGCTACGCACGCCACCGCAGCCGCTGGTGGCGCTTTGCGACGCTTACGGCCCGCGCCGCCTGACGCGCGGCCTACCGCAAAAGAACACAGAACCTCGCCCCGTCAGCGGGCTACAACGCTTTCCCGACGCACATCCGCGCCATTTTCCTGCTATCGCCTCTGCCATGCGTTTCCTCGCCCTTCTCCTGCCGCTCGTCCTCGTTGCCTGCCAGCCTGCCGCCCCCGACGCTCCGGCGGCACCTGTCGCGCCCGTCGCCACACCGCCGCCCGCACCCGTAGCCACGCCTATCGCGTTCGCGGCCACGGCCCCGCCCATCACCGTTTACAAAACGCCCACGTGCGGCTGCTGCAAGATGTGGGTCGAACACCTGGAGCAGTCCGGCTTCACCGTCGAAACGCACGACCTGCCGGACCTGACGGCGGTGAAGGACTCGCTCGGGGTGCCGCGCGAACTGGGCTCGTGCCACACCGCCACGGTGGCTGGCTACGCCATCGAGGGGCACGTACCCGCCGCCGAGGTGGCGCGGCTGCTGCAAGAGAAGCCCGACGTGCAGGGCCTCTCCGTGCCCGGGATGCCCATCGGCTCGCCCGGCATGGAAGTGCCCGGCCAGACGCCGCACACCTACGATGTGGTCAGCTTCGGCGAGAACGGCGCGCAGCGCTTTGCCACCTACACGGGCGGCACGCGGCAGCAGTAGCGCCTGTTACCATTCCCACCCGCTTATCTCCCGGAGGGCCTCGTAGGCCGTCAGGTCGTAGTGGATGGGCGTGACGCTCACGAAGCCGTTTTCGACCGCGTCGAGGTCGGTATCCTCGCCTTCGTCGAGGTTGACGAAGCGCCCTGTGAGCCAGTAATACGTCTGGTTGTAGGGGTCGAGGCGGGGGTCGAACTCCTCCTCCCAGCGCGAGCGCGCCTGCCGCGTCACCCGCGCGCCCTTGATCTCGTCGTAGGGCAGAAATGGGATGTTGACGTTGAGCAGGATGCCCGGCTCCAGCCCGCGCCGCAGCGTCTCCTCGGCAACGCGCCGCGCCCAGCGCCCCGACGCCTCGAACTCGTGCTGCGCCCACGCTACCTGCGAAAACGCAACCGAGTCGATGCCCAGGATGGCGGCCTCCGTGGCCGCGCTGACGGTGCCGGAGTAAATGACGTTGACTGCCGTGTTGGGGCCGTTGTTGATGCCACTGCACACGAGGTCGGGCTTGCGCGGCAGAAGTCGGTGCATGGCCAGCTTCACGCAGTCCGCCGGCGTGCCGGTGACGGCGTAGGCTGGAATGGTACCCGACGGCACCTCGAAGGGCCACTCGCGCGCCCGCACGGGATCGCGCACGGTGATGGCGTGCCCGACGGCGCTCTGCTCGGTGATGGGCGCGACGACGTAGAGGTCGCCCAGGCCGTCGAGTGCGCTGGCAAGCGCGCGGATGCCCGGCGCGTCGATGCCGTCGTCGTTGGAGATGAGGATGAGCGGGCGGTCGGGCATCTTGGAAGGGTCGAATGACGGGTGGCGAGTGCCGGATGGTAGAGGCGCAATCTATTGCGCCCGGTGCGAGAACGAGGCCGCTGCGCGTGCTCCAGGAGCGGGCGCAGCCGCGTTGCACAGCCGCCGCGCCCGCAGGATTCAGGCCCTGCCGCGTCTTAATCGTTTCATCGCACAGGCGCGCCCGGCGTGCCGCGACGTTATGTTTGTCGAAACGCTCCGAAACCTTTCTCCAAGCCATGCGACGCCTGTTTCTGCTTCCGCTTCTCGCCCTGTTCGCCCTGCCGCTCCGGGCCCAGGACGCGCCCGCGCACAACCTCGGCACGTTCGCCCCACTCGACCTGCCCGCGCCTACCGACGAGCGCGTTTCCGACGGACGCCCTGGCGGCGAATACTGGCAGCAGCGCGCCGACTACCGCATCCGCGCCACGCTCGACACCGTCGCCAACCGCGTGACCGGCCTCGTCACCCTCTCCTACACCAACAACAGCCCCCGCACGCTCGACGCGCTCTGGCTCCAGCTCGACCAGAACCTGTTCGCCCCCGGCAGCCGCGGCGCGTCCATCCAGCCTGCCGATTCGCGCTGGCGCGGCTCTTTTCCCGGCGGCGGCTACCAGATCACGCAGGTCGAGGTGAAGCAGGGCGAGCAGTCCTATGCCCCCCAGTACCTCGTGGACGACACGCGGATGCGCCTGGTGCTGCGCGAGGCGCTGGCCCCTGCCGGTGGCAAGGTCGAAGTCACCATTGGCTACCACTTCATCATCCCCGAATACGGGGCCGACCGCATGGGCCGCCTGCACACCGCCCGCGGAACGGTGTACGAGCTGGCTCAGTGGTACCCCCGCGCGTACGTCTATGACGACGTGAACGGTTGGAATGCGCTGCCCTACCACGGCCAGGGCGAGTTCTACCTCGATTATGGCAACTACGACATCGAGATTTCCGTCCCGCACGACGTGATCGTGGTTTCGACGGGCGTGTTGCAGAATCCCGAACAGGTGCTCACGCCCACGCAGCGCGAGCGCATGGAGCGCGCCCGCACAAGCGCCGAGACGGTTCGCATCATCGCCCCCGAGGAGGTAGGCACGCCTGGCTCACGCCCTCGCAACGACGGGATGCTCACGTGGCGCTTCAAGGCCGAGAACGTGCGCGACGTGGCGTGGGCCGCCTCGCGGGCTTTCATCTGGGACGCCGCCGGCTGGGACGGGGTGCTGCTCCAGAGCGCGTATCCGCACGAGGGCCTCGGCACGGGCGGTGCAGAAGGCTGGGAGATGTCCACGCAGTACCTGCGCCACACCATCCGCCACTACTCCGAGCAGTGGTACCGCTACCCCTACCCCGTCGCCATCAACGTGGCAGGCGTCGTGGGCGGCATGGAATACCCGATGATCGTGTTCTGCTCGGTTCGCGCCCGCGACCAGGGCCTCTTCGGCGTGACCGATCATGAGTTCGGCCACACGTGGTTTCCCATGATCGTCGGCTCCGACGAGCGGCGCTACGCCTGGATGGACGAAGGCTTCAACACGTTCATCAATTACTACTCAAACCTCGCCTACTACGGCGAGCAGTCGCGCCGCAACGCGACGATGCAGGGCGAATACATCGGCGGGCTGATGCAGGAAACCGATACGCCCATCTTCACCTACCCCGATCACATCCGCCGGAATCAGCTCGGCTTCCTCGCCTACCGCAAACCCGGCTACGGCCTGCGTCTCTTGCGCGAATACATCGTCGGGCCGGAGCGCTTCGACGCCGCCTTCCGCGCATACATCAATCGGTGGGCGTACAAGCACCCGCAACCCGCCGACTTTTTCCGCACCATCGAGAACGTGGCGGGCGAAGACCTCGACTACTTCTGGCGCGGCTGGTTCTACACCACCGACACCTTCGACCAGGGCATTACAAACGTCGAGACGACGGCCGACGGGACGGCGGTGACGATCTCGAACCTCGACGGTCTCATCCTGCCCACGACGCTCCAGATCACGTTTGCCGACGGCTCGACGGAGCGCCGGCGCATCCCCGCGCTGGCGTGGGCCACGACAGACACCTTCACCGAACTCGTCGCCGGCAAACCCGTCGCCAGCGTCACCCTCGACCCGGACGGCCTCCTGCCCGACGTAGACCGCACCAACGACACGTGGACGGGCACCGCCGCGCCGCGCCGCTCGAACGCGCAGGGCGGACGATAGCCCCTCCCGGACACAGGGCTACCGATGGCCTAAACGGTACCGGGCCTTTCTGAGGAAGGGCTCGGCGTGCAGGGCGTTTCGCGCGCCGCCGGCGCTTGTGGTATCAGAGCGGGCGGTTATATTGGCACGTTCTGCAGGGGCCCTCTCGCAGCGTACCCGCTCCAAACGGCACTGGCCGGGGCGATAATGGCATAACGTCGGTGCGAATGGGCTGCTCTTCATCATCCAACCCCCGTACCTCATGCTGCGCCTCACCCTCGCACTCTGCCTCGGCTTCGCCGCCCTCAACGGCAGCCACGCCCCGCTCACCTGGGAGCAACTTCCGGGCTCTGCCGATTACGTGTCCGCTGGCGGCGACGGCTCCGTCTGGATCATCGGCGAGAACGGAAGCCCGTTCAAGTGGAACGAGTCCAACTACGCCTGGGAACAGGTCAGCGGCACCGGCCGCGAACTGGCCGTCGGAGCCGACGGCACCGTCTGGCTCATCAACGACGAAAACAAAATCTACCGGCGACGGGGAAACGCGTGGCAGCAGATGCCCGGCGATGCACGCGACATCTCGGCCGGTGCCGACGGATCGGTCTGGATCGTCGGCAATAACGAATCCATCTACAAGTGGAACGACGACGGCCACGCGTGGAGCAAAGTCAGCGGTAGCGGGCGACAGATCGCCGTCGCCCCTGATGGCATGCCGTGGCTGATCAACGCCAAAGAGGAAATCTTCAAGTGGCGCGGCAACAACTGGCAGCAGATGCCGGGCAGCGCCCGCAGCATCGCCGCCGGGGGCGAGGGCTCCGTCTGGATCATCGGCGAGAACAAGAGTCCGTTCCGGTGGAACGAAGGCAGCTTCTCCTGGACGCAGGTCAATGGCGAGGGCCTCCAGATCGCCGTTGACAGCAGCGGCCACCCCTGGCTCGTCAACGACAAGCACGAGATCTACCGCGCCCGCGACCTCTGAGCGGCGCGGCCCACGACTGCAACGGGGGCGCTGGCTACTGGCCGGTGCCCCCGTTTCCTGTTTACATCTGCTCGACGGCGATTTCGTAGTCGGCGGTGCGGAGGGCAATCGTTCGGTTCTCGTTGGCGAGACCGTAGCTCTCGATGGCCGAGGGCAGCATCTCTTTCGGCGTTTCCATCGCGAAGAGGGTGTCGGCCACGACGTGCCAGTCCTCTGGCGTGAGGTGGACGGTCGCCTGGTTGCCTTCGGCCACGAACGGCGCGTAGGCGAGCACTTTGTTGAGGTGGTTGATGCCCTGCTTCTGGTG
>CBDUBO010000030.1:0-12485 GCA_965365405.1 uncultured Rhodothermales bacterium
TGGGCGTAGCGCGCAAACGTCTCCACGTCCGTGCGCCGCATCATCTCGAAGAAGTACGTGTTGCACGAGCGCTGGATGGCCTCTTCAACAGCGATGGGACCATGGACGTGCATGCAGCGGAAAAAGCGTCCGCGCCCCAGCGGGTGCCCTCCCGGACACGAATACGTCTCGGTGGGCGTCACCTTGCCTTCCTGGAGCGCCATGAGCGACATGAACGGCTTCCACGTCGAGCCCGGCGGCTGCCGCGACTGCGTGGCGCGGTTGTACATGGGCTTTTCCGGGCTCTTCGTCAGGTAGTTCCACGTCTCGTTCGTGAACGACTTGGTGAAGATGGACAGGTCGTAGTCGGGGAACGACACCATCGCGATGATCTCGCCGTTGCGCGGGTCGATGGCGACGGCCCCGCCGCGCTTACCCACGAACAGGCTCTCGGCCAGCGCCTGCACGTCGGCGTCGAGCGCGAGGAAGAGGTCGTAGCCCGAGATAGGAGCCGAGTCGTTCGCGCCGTCCTGGAACGAGCCGATGTCGAGGCCGCGTGCATTGACGAGGCGAAACTCGGTGCCCAGCTTGCCGCGCAGGTACATCTCGTAGTTCTTCTCGACGCCCGTGCGCCCGAGCAGGTCGCCGCGCCGGTAGCCGTCGTCGAAGCGGCGCTTGAGTTCGTTGCCGTTGATCTCGCTGATGTATCCCAGCGCGTGCGAGGCGCGGGCCGCCGTGTGGTAGCGCCGCGTCTGCGCGATCTCGTACGTCACGCCGGGCAGGCGGTACAGGTTTTCCTGCACGCGTCCAAAAGCCTCGAAAGGGGTTTCGGGAAACGAGTTGGTGGGCGCGTCCGGGTTGCGACGCACGGCCTCGCCCATCTTTGTCCACACGGTCGAGTCGGGCACGCCGAGCAGGCCGGCCAGAAGCGACACTTTGGAAGAGTCAAAGTCGAAGCGCCCGCCGCCTGGGCGCCGGTCGAAATAGCGCGGCGTGAGCTGGATGGTATACGTAGGCTCGTTGTCCACCATCAGGCGCTCGTTGGCGTCGTAGATGGCGCCACGTGCGGGACGCACGAGGATCTCGCGGAAGGCGTTGTTGCGCGATTCCCGCGTATACGTGTCAGCGTCGAGCAGCTGCATGTACGCCAGCCGCCCGCCCAGAATGCTGAGCACGACGAAAATGATCGAGATGAAGATGCGGACCCGACCGCGGTACTCTTCGAGCATGGGGCAAAGCGTTGAGATGCCTGTCTTTAACGCGGGCGTAGCGTTTGGTTCAGGCTGAAGATGGGATTCAATGGTCAATGGGCAATAATCAATGGGCAATGCTTAAAGGGGAAGAGCTGCATTCGCACTGTCCATTGCCGAATTGCCGAATTGACCATCGCCCATTCTATTACTTCCCCAGCACCTCCACGTGGTCGCCCAGCACGTCTTCTACGTAGAGCATCTGCACCAGCACCGCCAGCACCACGACGAGCGGCGAGGCGAGGATGAGGCCGCCCGCGCCCAGGAGCGTGCCCAGCACCACCTGCGCGCCCAACAGGAGCGCCGGTGGTGCCGCCGTCATGCGGGATTCGACAAGTGGCTCGACCGTCCAGCCCTGCCCGTTTTCGATAGCCACGTACACGAGGGCTGCGTAGAGTGCCGTCTGCGGTCCCTGCGAAAGGGCGACCAGCACCCCCACCGACCCGCCGATGTACGCGCCGATGTACGGGATGAACGCCGCCAGCCCCGCGATAAAAGCAAGGCCGAGTGTAAACGGCACCCCGACGATGGTGAGCCCGATAAAGGTGAGCACGAACGTCGAAGTCATGGCAATGAGGCGGGCGATGAGCCACTTGCGGACGGCGCGCACCACGGCGTCGAGCGCCTCGCCGCCACGCTGCCGCCGATGCCGGGGCACCAGGTGCAGCAGCCCCCGCCGGTAGGTGCCGGGCGCGGCGGCGAAGAACGCGCCCACGAGCAACACGATGACGACGTTGGCGAGCACTCCTACCACCCCCCCCACGATGCCCATCACGCGTCCCATCGAGGCTCCCGCCGAAGGCAGCAGTTCACGCAGCGACGGCGTCGTCTCCATGCCCAGGCGGCTTCCCCACGAAACCACGAGCGCGTCCAGCCGGTCCAGCGCCTGCGGCACCGACATGTTGACGCCCGCCACCTGCTCGGCCAGCGTGCCGCCCAGCGTGTAGATGCCTCCCAACGCCAGAACCAGCAGTACCAGCCCGACCACGGCATAGGCCACCTTGTAGCCCAGCGGCGTGTGGCGTGCCAGAAAACCGGCCAGCCCGCTCAGAAGCGTGGCAAACAGAAACGCGCCGAACAGCAGCAACAGAGCACTCACCGCCTTCCACGCCACCAGCACCACCACCACGACGAGCGCCACCGCCGCCGCGATACGCACCGTACGCGTGAAGAGGGTCGTCTGATGGGCGTCGGGCATGGCTGGAGAGGTTAGCGGAAAGGATAAGGCAGCAGCCCTGCTGGAGTAATGACGATGCTGTTGGGCGGATGGCAGGAAGCTTCACACCACTCAACCAGCAATAACGACGATTGAGGGGGCTTAAGCGTGGTTTCACCCCCTATTACGTTACCCTTCGGTACGACCTAATTACCCGGCTGCGTTACCCTGTTCGCTGCCGTTCCCTATTCTTTCGGGTACCTGCCGCTCTGGCCGCCCATCCCTTCCCGCCATGCGCTTCTTCAGCCTGCTTTTCCTCGGGTTTCTCCTGCTCGCGCTGCCCGCTTCGGCCCAGTATTTCGGGCGCAACAAGGTGCAGTACGAGAACTTCGAGTTTCGCGTCTTTCAGACCGAGCACTTCGAGATCTATTACTACCCCGAGGCCGAAGAAGCCGTGCAGGACGCCGCGCGCATGGCTGAGCGCTGGTACCAGCGCCACAGCCGCACCTTCCTCAACGCCTTCAACGGGCGCAAGGCCATCATCTTCTACGCCAACGACGCCGACTTCCAGCAGACCAACGTCATTTCGGGCTCGATTGGCGAGGGTACGGGCGGCGTCACCGAGGGCCTCAAGCAGCGCGTCATCATGCCGCTCACGGGCTCGTACGCCGAGACGGATCACGTGCTCGGCCACGAACTCGTCCACTCGTTCCAGTACGACATCGCCCTCGAAAAAGAGGACACGACGGGCTTCAACCTCGGCATCCTGCCCCTCTGGCTGATCGAAGGCACCGCCGAGTACCTCTCCATCGGGCGGCGCGACGCGCACACGGCCATGTGGCTGCGCGACGCCGCCCTGCGCGACGACCTGCCCACCACCAAGCAGCTCGAACGCGACTACCGCTACTTCCCCTACCGCTACGGCGAGGCCTACATGGCCTACATCGGCGGCAAGTACGGCGACGCCGCTGTGGCCAGCGTTTACCGCTATGCCGGGCGCACGGGCGTGGATTCGGCCTTCGTCTATGCCCTCGGCATCACCGCCGATTCGCTCTCGAAGGAGTGGGCGCAGAGCATCAAGGACATCTACCTGCCCTTTACCGAAGACCGCGTGCCCGCCGACAGCGCCGGGCGACTCGTGCTCTCGGAAAACCTGGACGCCGGCAAGCTGAACCTCGCCCCGTCGCTCTCCCCCGACGGCCGCTACGTTGCCTTCCTGTCCGAGCGCGACCTGTTCAACGTCAACCTCTTCGTGGCCGACGCGCAGACGGGGCAGGTGATCAAGAAGGTGCGCGAAACCACGTCCGACCCACACTTCGACGCCATCCGCTTTATCGCCTCCTCGGGCACGTGGAGCCCGGACGGGCGGCGCCTCGCCTTCGTGACGTTTGTGCAGGGCGACAACGAGCTCTCGCTTTTCAACGTCGAGAAGCGCAGCATCGAGCGGCGCGTCACCATCTCGGGCGTCGGCGCCATGGCGAACCCGGCCTGGAGCCCGGACGGCAAGACGATTGCCTTCTCCGGCCTCGACGGTGGCCTCTCCGATCTCTACCTGCTCGACGTGGCCACCAACGAGGTGCGCCAACTCACCAACGACCGCTACGCGGACATGCAGCCTGCCTGGAGCCCGGACGGCCGTTCCATCGTGTTCGTGACCGACCGCGGCGAGGACGGCACCAACTTCGAGACGCTCGATTACGCTGAGATGCGGCTCGGCGTCTATGACCTCGACACGGGCAGCATCACCGTGCTCCAGCCCTTCGAGGGGGCCATGCACCACAACCCGCAGTTCTCGCGCGACGGCCGCAGCGTCTTCTTCATCTCCGACCAGGACGGCTTCAAGGACATCTACCGCCACGAGTTCGCCAGCGGCACCAACTACCGCGTCACCTACCTCCAGACGGGCGTGAGCGGCATCACCGAACTGTCGCCCGCCATGACCGTCGCCCGCGAGACGGGCCGCATGATGTTCTCCGTCTTCGGCGACGGCGACTATCAGGTGTTCTCGCTCGAAGAAGAGGAAACCGTGGGCACACCTGTGCCGCCACGCACCCAGCCTGGCGTCCCCACGGCGAGCGTGCTGCCGCCCATCAGCGCCGTCAACACGGGCCTGGTGGCCGCCTACCTGCGCGACCCCGAAGGCGACCTGCCGACTGATCTCGACTACGCTTCGCGGCCCTACCGCCCGCGCCTCAAGCTCGACTACGTGGCACCGCCCAGCATCGGCGTCGGCGGCGGCGGCTACTACGGTGGCACGCAGTTCTCAGGGGGCGTGGCCTTCGCCTTCTCGGACATGCTGGGCAACCACAACCTCAACGTGGTGGCACAGGCCAACGGTACGTTCAAGGACATCGGCGGGGCGGTGCAGTACGTCAACCTCAAAAACCGCTTCAACTGGGGCGCGAGCGTGCTGCACATCCCCTACCTCTACGGCTTCACCCAGTACGACCCCAACGCCAACCAGATTATCCAGCAGCGCCGCCGCATTTTCCAGAGCCAGGCGTCTGCCCTCGGCGCGTATCCCCTCTCGGTGACGCGCCGCCTCGAAGCCACGGTGGGCCTGACGCGCTACGGCTTCGATTACGAAGCAGACGTGTTCCAGCTCGAAGGCCAGTTCATCGTGGACCGGGATCGGGTGAAGCTGCCCTCCCCCGACGCGATCTACTTTGCGCAGGCCAACGTGGCCTTCGTGGGCGACTTTTCCAACTTCGGCTTCACCTCGCCCGTGCAGGGTGGCCGCTTTCGCTACCAGGCGGGCATCATCCAGGGGACGTACAACTTCTTCCCCGTGCTGGCCGACTACCGGCGCTACTTCTTCCTCAAGCCGTTCACGTTTGCCATGCGGGGGATGCACATCGGCAACTACGGCGTCAAGCGCGACGGCCTGACGCGCATCGGCGAGGAGTACCTGTACTCGTCGTACTATCCCGGCTTCGTGCGTGGCTACGGCTACCGCTCGTTCGATGAGGCCAAAGAGTGCCTCACCTTTGCCGAGGTGACGTCTGAAACGGTGGATACGTGCCCGGCGCTCAACCGCCTCTCGGGCACGCGTCTAGCGCTGGCGAGCGTCGAGATCCGCACGCCGATCTTCGGGACGGAGCAGTTCGGGCTGATCAACTTCCCCTACCTGCCCACCGAGTTGTCCCTCTTTGCCGACGGTGGCCTGGCGTGGACGGGCGACGAGGGCCCCAACCTCACCTTCAGCACCGGCGACGAGGCCCGCACCGATCCGGGCCGCATTCCCGTCTTCAGCGTCGGCGCTTCGACCCGCTTCAACGTGCTGGGCTACCTCATTTTCGAGGTGTTCTACGCCTACCCGTTCCAGCGTCCCGACAAGGGTGCGCACTTCGGCTTCGCCCTGTCGCCGGGGTGGTGATCAATGATCAATTCGGCAACGTTCAACTGCTAATGGTCAATGAGGGAGACAGAGGCACCTGACTCTCCCCGTTGACAGCTGATCATTGTCCATTGCCGAATTGATCATTCCTGCCCTTCACCCAGCAGCGCGCACCGCAGCACCGTCACGGCCTGACCACGCAGCAGCACGCGGTCTTTTCGCGGCTCCACCTCCACGATGCCGCCACGTGCGCTTTCCTGGCGGCCGCGCAGCACTTTTTTACGCAGCCTCTTTTTCCAGAACGGTGCGAGCGCGCAGTGCGCCGAGCCCGTCACCGGGTCCTCGGGCACGCCCGCGCGCGGCGCAAAAAAGCGCGACACGAAGTCCACGTCGTCCCCTTCGTCTGCCGGCGCCGTAACGATCACGCCGCGCGCCTCGACCGCTGCCAGGCGGGTCAGGTCGGGCGCGAGCGTGCGCACGAGGTCGGCGTCGCGCAGCAGCACGAGCACGTCCATGCGGTTGCGCCCCACGTAGCGCGGCGTCAGGCCGAGGGCGCGCACCAGCCCCTTCGGCGTCTGCGCCCGCTTGGGGGGCTCGGCAGGAAAGTCCATCTCGATCTGTCCGTTTTGCACGCGGCGGCAGGTCAGCGTGCCGCTGAGCGTCTCGAACGCGATGGCTTCTCCGGGGGGCACCAGGTGCTGCTCCCACAGCGTGTGCGCGCTGGCGAGCGTGGCGTGGCCGCACAGATCCACCTCGACGGTAGGCGTGAACCACCGCAGGCGGTAGCCCGCGCCTTCGGGAACGAGAAAAGCCGTCTCGGCCACGTTCATCTCGGCGGCCACCTGCTGCATCCATGCCTCGGAGCGCGGCGCGGGCAAAAGGCACACCCCCGCCGGGTTGCCCCGGAAAGGCGTGTCCGTGAAAGCATCTACCTGAAAAATGGTGACGGGCATGGGGACGAGAGACGTGGGTAATGGGGTACCGGTGATTGGTAACTGGCGTGAAGGCGCACCCGTTGCCCCACCTGCGCGCTTCCCACCCCCTCCAATCTCGAACCTCGTCTATCCGCGCTTTACCCGTTACCTTGTTTTTCGGATTTTGACCTTGATGAGCCGCCTTGCAATGTACGGGTACCTGCGCCGCTTTCTTTTCCGCTTAGATCCCGAACGGGCACACCGGGCGGGGATGGGCGCGGCGCGGCTGGGCCAGTCGGTAGGGCGGCGGGTGCTCGCGCGCGAGTTCGACTTCGAGAGCGAGCGGCTCGCCGTGCGGCTGTGGGGGCTCGACTTCTCCAATCCCGTGGGGCTGGCCGCCGGCTTCGACAAGAACGGGCGGCACGTGCCGTTCTGGGAAGCGCTGGGCTTTGGCTTTGCCGAAATCGGCTCCGTCACCGCGCAGCCCTCGCGGGGCAACCCGCGCCCGCGCCTGTTCCGCCTGCCCGAAGACGCCGCGCTCGTCAACCGGATGGGGCTCAACAACGAGGGGGCCGCGCGCGTGGCACGCCGCCTGCGCACGCTGCGGCACGACCGTCCCCTCGGCGTCAACATTGCCAAAACACACAGCCCCGACGTACTGGGCGAGGCGGCCCTCGAAGACTTCCGCCAGTCGTTCGCCCTGCTCGCCCCGCTGGCCGACTACGTGACGCTCAATATCTCGTGCCCCAATACGGCCGAGGGCAAGACGTTCGAGGAGCCCGACGCGCTCGAACCACTGCTCCAGACCATCGCCGCCGAACGGGGCAAGCTCACCACGAACCCGCCGCTGCTGCTCAAGTTGGCCCCACCGCTCTCGACGCGCTTCGTGCTCGACACGCTGGTGGACGAGACCATCGCCCTCGCCCGCCAGTACCTCGTGGACGGCTTCGTGGCCACTAACACGGCCTCCGACCGAGACAACCTCCAGACCTCTCCGGCGCGGCTGGAAAGCATCGGGCGGGGTGGGTTGAGCGGCCAGCCCCTCGAAGCGCGCAGCACCCGGCTCGTCGAATACCTTTACAGCCGCACGGGCGGCGCGTTGCCCATCATCGGCGTGGGCGGCGTGGACAGCGCCGAGGCGGCCTACCGAAAGGTCCGCGCCGGCGCGTCGCTCGTCGAACTCTACACCGGTCTCGTTTACGGCGGCCCCGGCGTCGTGCGGCGCATCAAGGAAGGGCTCCTCGCCCTGCTCGACCGCGACGGTCTCGACCGCCTTTCCGACGCCATCGGGCGGGGCTGAGGGCCGCGCTGGAACCGCGCCCGCTCCGCCCTCTTTTCACGACCTTCTTTCTGCCTTGCTTTTATGCCTTCCCTCGTTCCGTTCGAGACCATCCCGCAGCTCATCGCAGGGCTGACCGACTACCACGCCGGCCAACAGCGCGTGGTGATGCGCTACAAGGACAAGCGCTCCAAGGACTGGGTGGGCATCACGTGGCCGGAGTTGATGGACAGCGTGCACGCCATGATGGGCTACCTGCACGCGCAGGGCGTCCGCCCAGGCGACCGCGTGGCCATCCTGTCCGAAAACCGCCCCGAATGGGCCGTTACCGACCTGGCGACGCAGCTCCTGGGCGCGGTCAACGTGGCGCTCTACACTACCCTCCCGTCCTCGCAGGTGGGCTACATCGTCAAGGATTCGGGTGCCAAGGTGTTCGTCGTCTCCACGTCCATGCAGCTGCGCAAGGCCGAGGCCATCTTCGACGAGTGCCCCGACCTGGAGCGCGTCGTGGCGATGTCGGAGCTGCGCAAAGACCATCCGGACTACGTGGAGACGTGGGAATCGGCCCTGGAATCGGGCCGGGCTTACTGGCTCAAACACCAGAAAGAGTTGGAAGCGCTGGGCCGGGCCGTCAAGCCGGACAGCTTGAGCGCGCTCATCTACACGAGCGGCACCACGGGCGACCCCAAGGGCGTCATGCTCACGCACCAGAACTTCGCCTCCAACACCACCTCGGCGCTCGGTCTGATAGACTTCGGCCCGGACGACCATCACCTGTCTTTCCTGCCGCTCTGCCACTCGTTCGAGCGCACGGCGGGCTACACGGTCGTGCTGGCCTGCGGCGCGCTCATCTCCTACGCCGAGAGCGTGGACGCCGTCTCGAAAAACCTGCTTGAAGTGCGGCCCACCGTCATGATTTCGGTGCCGCGCCTGTTCGAGCGCGTCTATTCGCTCATCGCCAAGAGCGTCGAGGAAGGGCCGCCCATCAAGAAGAAGATCTTCGACTGGAGCGTAAAGGTGGGCATGAAGGCGGCCAAGCGCCGGGCGAAAGGCCAGAGCGTAGGCCCCATCCTGGCGGCCGAGCAGAAGCTGGCGCACAAGCTTGTCTTTGCCAAGCTGCACGAAAAGCTGGGCGGCAACCTGCGCTTCGCCGTGTCCGGCGGGGCCGCGCTTCCCAAAGCCATCGGCGAGTTTTTCCAGGCGGCCGGCGTCAAGATCATCGAAGGCTATGGCCTGACGGAAACCGCGCCCGTGCTGACGGTCAACCCGTTCGACGACCCGCGCTACGGCACCGTCGGGCAGGTGCTGCCGGGCGTCACCATCGGCATCCTGCGCGACGGCAAGCTGCTGGCCGAGGTCGAAGGCGGCACCGACGCCCGCGCGCTCGACAGCGAGGAGGGCGAAATCGTCGCCAAAGGGCCCAACATCATGAAGGGCTACTGGAACAGCGAAGAAGCTACGCGCGAGGCGATTGACGCCGAAGGCTGGTACCACACGGGCGACGTGGGCCGCTTCGTGGACGGCTACCTCCAGATCACCGACCGCATCAAGCACATGATCGTGTCGAAGGGCGGCAAGAACATCTACCCCGGCCCCATCGAGGACAGCTTCAAGACCGATCCGGTGATCGACCAGGTGATGGTGGTGGGCGAGGGACGCGAGTTTCTGAGCGCACTGGTTGTCCCCAACCTGGAGGCCGCCATGAACCTGACGGGCGCTTCGACCGAGGAGGCGGCTTTCGAGCATCCGGCACTCAAACAGTACCTGGAGGAGCAGTTTCGCGCCCACGCGCGCCAGTCCGCCTCGCACGAGAAGATCCGCGACTTCCGCCTGGTGCGCGAGCCCTTCACCGTCGAGAACGAACTGATGACGCCGACGATGAAGCTCAAGCGCAAAGCCATCGAGAAGGCGTTTGCGGACACCATCGAGGAGATGTACGCCGAGGTGGTGTAGAAACCGTACGACCGCTCGGTTTCAATGGACATTTGCCGCCTTACACCGGTCCATGCAGCCACGTACCGAGCGCTCATGCTGGGGGCGCTGGAAACCGATCCGGACGCCTTCACTGCGACCCTCACCGAACACAGCGCGATGCCGCTGACCTGGTGGGAGGGGCGCGTCTCCGACGCCCCTGGCGCGGCGGAGCGGGTGTTCGGTGCATTCAGCGGTGAACGGATCGCTGGCATCGCGGGCCTGCGGTTTCAGCAGCGGACACGCACCCGTCACAAAGCGACCCTCTTCGGGATGTATGTCCTTCCGCTTCACCGAGGCCACGGCATCGGAAGCGCCCTGGTCGAAACCGTGCTCACACAGGCGTGCGCGCACCCCGGCACGCAACTCGTCCAACTCACCGTCGTGGCGACGAACAACGCGGCGCGCCGCCTCTACGAAACGCACGGCTTCCGCTTGTTCGGCGTCGAACCTTTTGCCAACAAATCAGACGGTCGGTTCACTTCCCTGGCCCACATGTGGTGCCCGGTGGACGAAACGCTGATCTCAGCGCTGCCCGAACCAGAAGTTGTCTGGAGGTAGCAAGGCAATGTGCCAGGGTGGGTGGCGTGGCAGGAGGCTCTGGGAGAATCCTCGGCAACGTCCCCCACAGGTGGATCGAAGGTGTCGGACGCTTCACGCCAAACCCGACCCATCCCTCGCCCCCTCATGCGCCGCCGCGTTCCTTCCAGACCGCCTCGATGTTGGCCGCCACGCCGCTGCCGCTGATGGAGAATACGTCCGGCGCGTCGGGCAGGCTTTCGGCTTTGAGTTCGTCGAGGGTTTTGCCCGCCGCCATGCCGTCCGTCACGTAGGCGACGAGGGCGGCCAGGTACGCCTGCATGGCCTTCACGTCCTCGCGCGTGCCCACGACGCCGTAGCCCGGCCCGCTGTGCCCGAACACGAGCAGGGTGCTCGGCTCCACGGTGCTGTAGAGGCGGGCCAGCACGCGCTGCCAGCTTTCGGTGTCGGCCTCGCCGCCGTTCACGTCTATGTAGGGCGCGCGGCGGTTGAAGACGAGGTCACCCAGGTGCGCCACGCCCGCCTTCTCGAACAGGACGATGGCGTCGCCGCCGGTGTGCGCGGGGCCGTAGTGGAACAGGCGCACCGTTTCGTCGCCCACGGCGATGGCCGTTTCGTCTGCAAAGGTCTCCGTGGCGTAGGCCTGCGGCGGCGCGTTCTCGCGCATAGCGGCGGCGCGGCGCTGCAACAGCGGGGCACGCTCGTGCGCGACGAACCGATCCGCGAGGGGGGCGAGCGTCGCGTTGCCGCCCGTGTGGTCACCGTGGTGATGCGTGTTCGCCAGCAGGTCGATGCGCCGCTCCCCCGCTTTCACGACGCCCGCAAACGCCTCGGCGGCATCGGGAAACTGCGTGTCCACGACGACGAGCGCGTCGGGCGTGTCGAGAAAGGCGATGGTGCCGCCCCGGTTGGTGTAGAGGTGGACGTTGCGGCGCAGCGGCGTCGCCTGCCCATCGGCCTGGAACGGCTGCACGGCGCGGCGGACGACGGAGGGCGTGAGCAGCGTGCCAGCGGCGGCGGCACCGGTGGCGAAAAAGTGGCGGCGGAGCATGGGGCGCGCAGACTGATGAATGAAGGACGGGCACGGCAGGATACCGCTGGCAGCCGGGCCGGTTCTGACGTACCGCGCACGCAGACCGGGGCGCTTTTTTGCAGCCCCTTCCCACCGTGCACATCTACCCCCGTCGTAGGTTGGCGGCCCCCGTCCTGGCGGCCTTTCAAAGGGCCGCGTGTGCTGCCGACGCCGTAGTTCCTGACCCGTGCCGACCGACCTGTTTCGCCCCGCGCCGCCCTCCCGTTCCATCCCTGGCCTCACGCTCCGCAACGGCTTCCGCCTGCGCGACGGCCAGGCCCGCTTTCTCGAAAAGCTTGCCGACGCTTTCGGGCGTGGCGAAACAGCCCACCTGGGGGTGTTCGTGCCCGGCTACGGCAAGACGATCACCGCCCTCGCCTCGTTCGTGATCGCGCACCATCTGGGCATTGCCGAAAAGCTCGTCGTGTTCGTGCCGCGCGGCAACCTGCGCGACCAGTACGCCGACGCGCGCGCCCTCCAGGAGGTGTTCGAGAACCTGGGCGCGCCGCCGTTCGCGTTCTGCGTGGCCGACTCCGACCGCGTGTTTCTCAAAAACCTCCGCACGCCCATCGTCGTCACCACGTACCAGTATGCCAGCGGCACCGGCGGCAACCGCGCCCTGCTGCGCTACTGCGAAGCCGCGCCGTGCCTGTTCGTGTTCGACGAGGTGCACCACCTCTCCGACGACGGCACGTGGGCGCAGCAGCTCGGCCGCTTTCCGCACACGGCCAGCGTGGCGCTCTCGGGCACGCCCATGCGCAGCGACAACAAGACGCTTTTCGGGGTGCCGTTCGAGATGGGTGCGGACGGCGAGCAGTACTACCAGGCGCTTCACGAGGTGACGATGCGCGACGCGCACGCCGAGGGCGGCATCCTCAAAAACGTCGGCGCGCACGTGGTGGACTATCGCCTCAAGCTCGTCCGCACCGACACCGACGAGGCCGTCGAGGTGTCGCTCTCCGGTCTGCGCGAGATGGCGAAGACGAG
>CBDUBO010000031.1:0-12354 GCA_965365405.1 uncultured Rhodothermales bacterium
ACTTCCACGACTGCTTGGGAAGCGCGTCGCCGGTGCCTTCGATGGCGATGGGCAGGATGCGCACCTGCTCTTTGATTGCCAGGCGGAACGCACCGTCGGTGAAGGGCAGCACTCGCCCGTCGTGGCTACGGGTGCCCTCGGCGAAGAAGATGACCGAACACCGCTTTTCCAGGTACTCGCGCGCTTTGATGAGCACTTTGGCGCGGCTCCGCGGATCTCCCCGATCTACCTCAATGTCGCCGGCGAGCTTCATCATCCAGCCCACGATGGGCAAGTCGAAAAGGGCCTTTTTCCCCACCCACTTCATCTCCATGGGCAACCGGCTCACGACGGGGATGTCGGCGTTGGACTGGTGGTTGGATACGATGACGTAGGGACGCCTCGGGTCGCCGATGTGCTCCAGGCCCGAAAGGTGGATTTTCCAGGCCGGGTTGACGCGCGTCATCGCTGCGCCTAGCAGCCGGAACGTACGCCCGGTGTGGTAGCGCGCCGGGTCGCGGTCGAACAGGCGCACCACGGCCATCAGCGGGAGCCAGACGACGATGAGCAGGATCGTGGTCGTCCAGGTATAAAGCGAGCGGAGCGTCGAGATCATAAGAAGCCAACTGATGGAGGCTGAAAACGGCAGCGTCCGCCGACAGGTTCGGAGAAGATGCCGTGGGGCCTGCTGAAACGGCGCGGGCAGGCGGGCGTTGCGGGCGCATTGCTGCTCTGCACCCGTCGCGCGCACCTGCCCTTGGATCCCACCCTGATCGCCATTCTCGCGCTTCTCGCAGTGGCCACGCTCGTGGCCGTCGTGCAGGCCCGGCGGCGCGATCCATGCCTGAAGAGCTTTGAGCACGACCCGGTAACGGTGGTCGAGGAGGGCGGCGACCTGGCCTGGGGACGCGCCCGGCTCTACACGACGGGACTGGAGCTGCGTTACGCCACGCCCGTCGAAGCGCCGCGGGGACACGTCGAGCAGTCGTTCATCTTCTACCGCGACGAATACCCCAAGATCGAGGTGATTTTCCGGGTACCCGAAGGACTCAGCGCCGAGGAGCAGGCGCTGCGGCAGCGCGAAATCCTGCGCACGGCGCGGCCCGGCCTGCTGCGCCGCCTGGCACGTCGCGTTCGCAACTGGATCGCCATCCTGCGCGACGCGCTCGTGCAGGCCGTCGGGCTGGTGGTGGGGCTGGCCAAGGCGCGGCGGCCCGGCGTGGGCGCGCATGAGGCTGGCATCCAGCAGCTCACGTCCGAGATCGTGGGCTACGCCGGCACCGCCTTCGATCCCCTTCTCGAAGCGCACCTGTTCCGGCAGGTGGCCGTCGAGGTAAAGCGCGGCAGCGGTACGCGCGTCTACTGCGGCTGGCTCAAAACCTACTCGACCGAATTCCTGGAGATCGTGGACGCCTTCGCCAATGGTGTGCACACGCCCGATGCGCAACAAACCTGCGAGGCCGACACGCTCCCGGAGGGCGTCACGGTGGCGGTGGCAGGTGGCAAGCTGCGCATCCGTAACGAGAGCGCCCTGCTACACTACGTCTCGCACGTCGAAGCCGCCGGCCAGCGGTTCAACTTTTCCTGCGCCCTGCCCCCCGGCACCACGGCCGACCTGATGGTGGCGCTGCCAGACGGCACGCCTGTGACCGTGCAGATGGGGCCAGTGGGGCGCGTGGACTTGGTGGTACCGCGCAGCCGCGCCCTCGTGCGCCACGCCGCCGACGGCTCAGAAAGCCGCCGCCGCGCGCTCGTCGGGCACGAGCACGAGGCCAACCGCGTGCGCGCCGTCGTGCCCGACAAGGCCCCGGCCTGACCATGCAGATTGCCGACCGCCCCGTTCTGCCGCCCGGCAAGCTCGTCCGCTCGATGCGGCGCATTCTGGCCTTTGCCCGGCCCTACCGCACGCGGCTTTTTGTCGCCCTCGGCTTCACCATCGTGTCGGCCCTCGTGTGGCTCGTCGTGCCGCTGGGGCTGCGCAGCCTGCTCGACGCCGTGTTCGTGGAGGAGAACGGCGGCCTGCTCGACACCATCACGCTGGCGCTCGTCGGGCTTTTCCTTGTCCAGTCACTTTTCGGATTTGCGGGCTACTACCTGCTCGAATGGACGGGCGAGCGGGTCGTGACCGACCTGCGCGAGCGGATTTACGGACATCTGCACACCCTCGGACTCGGCTTTTTCAGCAACCAGCGCACGGGCGACCTCACCTCGCGGCTGACGAACGACGTGGGGGCCGTGCGCGCCGCCGTCACCACGGCGCTCATTGAAACCGTCACGCAGTCGCTCTCACTTGTCGGCTCGCTTGCGCTCATGACGATTCTCAACTGGCGGTTGAGTCTGGTCGTTTTTGCCACCGTGCCCGTCGTGTCCCTGCTGGCGCGATACTTCGGGGCAAAGATTCGGGCGCTCTCGCGGCAGATTCAGGACCGGCTGGCCGAGACGACGGCCATCGCTGAGGAAGCGCTCGTGGCCATCCGCGTCGTGAAGGCGTTTGCGCGGGAGCCGCACGAAACAGGCCGCTACGACCGGGCCAGCGAACAGCTGTTCGAGACGGCCCGCCACACGGCCCTCTTGACGACGACGTTCTGGACGACCACCGGCCTGCTGTTTCTCTCCTCGCTCGTGCTCGTGTTCTGGTTTGGCGGGCGCGAGGTGCTGGCCGGGCGGCTCTCGGCAGGCGACCTGGTGGCGTTCATCTTCTACGCCTTCAACATCGCCCGTACGGTGGGCGGCATGAGCCGCCTCTACACCACGTTCAACAGCGCCGCAGGCGCGACGGGACGGCTCTTCGAACTGCTCGACACCGCACCCGACGTGCAGGACGCGCAGGACGCGCGCGCGCTGGAAAGGGTAGCCGGGGCCGTCGCCTTCAGGCGCGTTTCGTTCGCCTACGGCGACGTGACGGTGCTGCGCGACGTTTCGTTCAGTGTCCGCCCCGGCGAAACCGTGGCGCTCGTGGGGCCGAGCGGTGCGGGCAAGAGCACGCTGATGAGTCTCATCCCGCGTTTCTACGACGCTACGGCGGGCGCGGTGCACGTGGACGGGCACGACGTGCGCGCCGTCACGCAGGCCAGCCTGCGCGAGCAGATCGCGTTCGTGCCGCAGGATGTGCAGCTCTTTTCGACCACGATCCGCGAAAACATCCGCTACGGACGCCTTGACGCCACCGACGCAGAGGTGGAAGACGCAGCGCGGCAGGCCAACGCGCACCTCTTCATCAGCACCCTCCCCGAAGGCTACGACGCCGAGGTGGGCGAGCGCGGCGTGAAGCTCAGCGGCGGCGAGCGGCAGCGGATCGCCATCGCCCGCGCCCTGCTACGCGGCGCGCCCATTCTGCTGCTCGACGAGGCCACGAGCGCGCTCGACGCCCACTCGGAAAGGCTCGTGCAGGACGCGCTGGAACGCCTCATGCAAAAGCAGACCACGTTCGTCATCGCGCACCGGCTGGCCACTGTCCGCCACGCCGACCGCATCCTGGTACTCGACGCGGGCCGCATCGTAGAGGAAGGCACGCACGCCGAGTTGATGCTGCGCAATGGGCTCTACGCCCGTCTGGCGGCGATGCAGTTTGCGGAGGGGGAGGTTAGAGGTTAGCGCCTGGAGGTTGGCAAAGCTCGCTTCTATCTCTAACCTCCGGCCTTCAACCTCTAAAAACCCATGGTCACTGCCATCCTCCTGCTCAACACCGAGCGCGGGCGCGTCAACAGCGTCGCCGAAGCCCTCGTCGAGATGAAGGGCGTCTCCGAAATTCATTCCGTCGCCGGCCGCTACGACCTCGTCGCCATTCTGCGCGTGCCCGACAACGACGCCCTCGCAGCGCTCGTGACGGAGAAAATCCGGCAGGTGCCGGGCATCGAACGTTCGGAAACGCTCATCGGCTTCCGCGTCTACTCGCCCCACGACCTCGACCGACTTTTCGGCATCGGGCTGGAGTAGTAGGGCGCAACGCCTTGCATTCTACCGGCGCACGATAGCACCTGCGTCGGGCATCAGCTTTCCCATAGCGTCTGTGCGCAGCAGCACTTTCCCCGAAGGCAGCGGCACAGCGCGGCCCGACAGGTTGAGGCAGATTTCCAGCTGTTCTCCTGCCCATTCGCGGGTGTAGCAGAGCACACCGCCGTCCACGTCGAGATTTGCCAGATCGCCTTTCGTAAGCGCAGGATGTGCCTTGCGCAGCGCCAGCAAGCGGCGATAGAGACGCAGGAGCGAGTGCGGATCGTTCTGTTGACGCTCGACGGACTGCTTCCGGTAGTGGTCGGGGACAGGCAACCACGGCGTGGCACCGGGGGGACAGAAGCCCGCGTTGGGGGCGTCTATCCACGGCATCGGGCCGCGCCCGGCGTCGCGCCCCAGGCCGGGCACACGTAGGCCCAGCGGATCACGCACCTCATCAGGCGCGAGCACCAGGCTTTCCAGCCCCAATTCGTCGCCGTAGTACAGCGTCGGGGTGCCGCGCAGCGTGAGCAGCAGCAGGGCAGCCAGCCGGGCGCGGTTGGGCCCGACCCGGCTCGCCAGCCGGGATTCGTCGTGGTTGCCGAGCACGTAGGAGGGCCACGCGCCGGGCGGCAGCGCCCGTTCCTGTGCCCGAATGGCATCCGCCAGCGGTGCAGCCTCGAAAGGCACCGACAGCAGACCGAAGTAGGCGGGCAGGTTCAGTTCGTCATCCTGCCCGTAATAGGCCGACCAGCGCGCCAAGTCGCCCAGGTGAATCTCGCCCATCGCCATGCGCGGTGGCGTGTAGGTGTCGAGCATCTGGCGGAAGCGGCGGTACACGGCGTGCGCGAGCGGCCCATCCATGTCGTAGACGTGCGCCACGCGGTCGAAGTCGGAAGGCGGCTTGGCTGCATTGACGAACGCAGGGGCTGCTGCAGGCGGGTTGTCCGGAAGATCGGGGTGCTTGCCGATCCAGTGGGCCACATCTACCCGAAAGCCGTCCACGCCCCGGTCGAGCCAGAAGCGCGCCACGCCGAACATCGCCTTTTCCACCTCCGGGTGGTGCCAGTCGAGGTCGGGCATTTCACGCAGGCACAGGTGCAGGTACCATGCGCCCGCGTCCGGGTCGCTTGTCCACGCCGGCCCCCCAAAGGCGCTCGGCCAGTTGTTGGGCGGAGCATCGCCGGACGGGGTGCGCCAGTAGTAGAAGTGGCGAAACGGGCTGGAAGGATCGCGCGCGGCACTAAACCACGGATGCTCGCTGGACGTGTGGTTGGGAATCCAGTCCACAATGACGCGCAGCCCCAGCCTGTGTGCCTCCTCAAGTAGATGGTCGAAGCTTTCGAGCGTGCCGAACAGCGGAGCCACGGACGTATGATCGGATACGTCGTAGCCAAAATCGCGCATGGGCGAGTTGTAGAAGGGGGACACCCACACGGCATCTACCCCCAGCCATTTCAGATACGCCAGGCGCCGCGCGAGCCCGGCCAGGTCGCCCACACCGTCATCGTTGCTGTCCTGAAAGGAGCGCAGGTACACGTGGTAGAACACCGCCGTTTCCCACCACCGGTCTGCCCCGGTCATGGCAGCCGAACCACGAGTGTGCGCAGAAAGCTGCCACCGCTTTCCAACACGACCACGTACACGCCCGCGCCTGCCGGTTGCCCGTCAGCGGCCACACCATCCCAGACCGCTGTGTGCGCGCCGGGGGCGAGCGGGCCGCTGTGCAGCACGCGCACCTGCCGCCCCAGCGCATCATAGACGACGAGGCGCACCCTTTCCCCCTTTTGCACGGTGAAAGGTACCTGCACACTACCCACCGAAGGGTTGGGAAAAGCCGCGCCCAGCGACAGGCCTACAGCCCCGGCCTCTTCGCCTTTGCTGGTAGCGAGAGCATACAGCCCGGCGACTTCGGCTGGGCTGAGGGCGCGGTTGTAAAGCCGGAAGTCGTCGAGCGTACCCTTGAAGTTGTAGTCCGTCTGTCCCGGCAGCATCTGCCCCAGCAGCAGATCGAAGGTGACGGCGGCCATCAGGCCCGTGTGGGGCTTCTGCGCGGCCAGCGTGCCGTTGGCGTAGAGCCTCATCGCCTGCCCATCGAACGCAGCGGCGACGTGGACAAACGTTTCGGGCGGAAACAAGCCCGGCGCGTCCAGATCTACGATGCCCGCTTCTGTGTTGACCGTCCACCGCAACGCGCCCTGCGGCGTGATGGACACCTTCCAGCGATGCTGCCAGCTTCCGTGCGAGGCCAGGAATTGCTCGCGCCCGCCTACCGCATCGGCCCGCGCCCAGAAGGCGACGGTGAGGGCCCGACGGGGATTGAGCCAGCCTTCAGAGGCGAGTGCCACATGGTCGTCTATGCCGTCGAAGCGGAGGGCCGTATTGGGCGCGCCCATTACGCCCGGCACGGAGGAGGTGCCGTTGCGCTGCCCGCTGTTGGCGAAGTGGCTCGCGTCCGCAGCGTCGCCGTCGAGCCTCAGGTGGGCTACGAGGCTTCCCACCGTCACGAATGCCTGGGACGAATCGGCAGCACCTGAAGGGTCGTGCACGCGGCACAGGACGCCGTAATACCCATCGAGCGAGGGCGCAGTCCAGACGGCCACCGTGTCGCTGCTTTCCACCGAGCCCGTTTCGGCGCGCCAGGTGTACGTCAGCGCGTCGCCTTCAGGGTCAGCAGCGCTGCACGCGAGGGCGACGGGTGCGCCGGGCTCCACGATGTCCGGGGTGGCCGTAACGGCGGTGACACGAGGCGGAAGGTTGGACAGTACCTCTATGCGCAGCGTATCGCGGGCCTGCAACCCCTGCGCACTTTCCACCTCACACGCTACCTCGAAAACCCCCGGCTCGGCGGATTGCCACGTAATGACGCGCGACGCGCCCAGCGTGCCGCTCGTGCCGAACGTGCCGCCCGATGCCATGAAGGTGTAGGTGAGCGCGCCGGCGGCGTCGCCGGTGCAGTAGAGCCGAGCCGTCTCGGCTTTGCCCAGCGTCTGCCGGTCTGCTGCAAACGCCTTTACGCGTGGCCCTGCCGGTGTGCTGCCCAGACTGAAGTCCACCGGGACGCCTCCGATGAACAGCTTGCCCTCCTTCTCTTCCTGCACGCGCCCCGCCGGTACCAGCACCACGACGAGCGCATCGTCGGGCGTCACGTCGAGGGGGAAGCTGCCCGTCGCGCCGCGCGCCAGAAAGCGGTCGCGTGCCGGGTCGTACAGGTCGAACGCGCCGGCTGGCAGCGGCAGCAAGACGGTTTCGCCGTTAAGCGTACCGTTGTAGTACAGGTACGTATCGTATCCGTCCCCAAAGAAGTCGGTAGCGCGCAGGTCGAGGCGGATGACGCCGCGCACCTCGGTCGTGTCCACGAGGGCGGCGAGGTAGCCCACGCTGGCGCCGCTGTAGAGCGACAGGTTGGTAGCGGCCCAGCCGCCGCGCACGGCGTCGCCGGTAGCGAAGGGAGCGATGCCATTTTCGCGCTCGCGCAGCGCCTCGTAGGGAATGAAGCCCTGTGGATCGTACTGCCGTGCCCAGGATTCGCCATCCTGATTGGCGTCCGGCAGGAACGGGTGATAGAACAGGCGCGACGCGCTGGCGAGGTTGATCATCCACCGGCCAACCGTGCGGGCAAAGCGCGGGTCGTAGCGCACGAGTGGCACGAGGGCGGCAGCTTGCTGAAAACCGTTGAGCACGAACGCATAGTCCGTACCCGCCACTTCGCCGATCAGCCCATCGGCGTTGTAGCCCCCCCAGGTGCCGACCACCGCCCCCCAGCCGCGCAGCGGCCCCTGCTCGAACGTCCAGTTCACCAGTTTCTCCACGTCGTAGCGCGTACCCAGTTCGGCATTCATGCGGGCGGCGGCAAGCGCTCCGTAGGGGAGTTGAAGCTCGTACGACGGGTTAGTGGTGCGGCTGTTGAGAAACTCCATCGCCCACTCGGCCCCGACGCGGTAACGCCTGTCTCCCGTCTGCCGGAACGCCATGTACTGAATCCAGGCGAGGGCACCGGCGGCTTCGGGCTCTACAACGCCTGTTCGCAGCGGCTCCATCGTCGAGAGGGCAAAGGCGCGGTAGTTCATCTGCGGTGCCCGCCATGGCGCGGTGCTGCCGCCCATCGCCACGAGCGCCTGGTGCCACCGACCGGCGACGAGCCCGAACTGCCGCTCGAAATCGCCCACGCCGCCGTACAGGTTGTAGAGCTGGTAGAAAAAGACGTTGGGCATGGTGTCGTACCACCAGTCCTGCCCGCTCGTCGCTACGGGCGCGTTGAGGTACACGTATTCGGACGGGCGGTTGTTGAAGTACTGCATAGCGCGCAGCACCCAGTCCTGCCCGAACTGGTCGCGCTTGTCCACGCCCACGAGCGTCGCACCCACGAGGGCAGGCAGCGCCGCGATGGCTTCGTTGCCCTGGGGCGACCCTGTGCCGACGTAGGTATGCAGCCCGAAGCCGCCCTGCTGCGGGTAGTTGGGGCCGCTCTCGTAGAGGCGCACGAGGGGTAGATGGGTGCCCTGGCGTGTGGCGTCGAACGCGAGCGAGTCGAAGCCGCGCGCCACACTTTTCCAGTCGCGCAGCGCGTAGGTAGCGGGCAGCGAAGGCATCGCCTCCACGCGCGGCACAGCTATTTGCTGAGCCCCAGCAGTGGCGGCCAGAAACGCCACCAGACCCATCAGCACGGCCCTTTTCATAACAGCAACGGGGTTAAACGGCGACAGCCTCGGCAGCGGCTTCGAGCGCGGACACGAGGGCAGAGACGTCCAGGCGGGCGGCGAAGATGCGGCTGTCGGCCCCCGCGTAGGGCACGACCAGGCGGTTCTGCCAGACGTAGTTGGCGCACGAGAACACGACGTTGTCCACGCCCAGTTGCGGATCTCCCACCTGCTCGCGGCTGCCGGTGGGCACGAGCAGCGGTTCGATGCGGCTGACGACAGGATCGGGGCGGTTGAAGTCGAGCAACATGGCCGACAGGTTGTACATACGCCGCCGCTCGTGCGTAAGGTGACCCTGGTGATACAGCGTCAGAAAGCGCCCCCCGCCCAGCGCCACGGGCGGCCCGGCTGCGCCCACCCACGAGAGCGCAAAGTCGTCGTAGCGGTACGAGGCGGCCAGCAGGCCACGCGTGTGGAAAGGTCCCTCTGGACGCTGGGCCTCGGCCAGGTGCATCGCCATCGGGTGCGGGCCGGCCATGGGGCGGTGCAGGAAAAGCCAGCGGCCATCCACCTTTTCGGGCACGAGCGCGCCGTTTTTGTTAGGGTAGCGGTTGAGGTCGCCCGGCAGCGGGCCGTGGAACGTCCAGTCGCGCAGGTTGCGCGAGGTGGCCAGACACAGTACTACGCGCCCGCCCAGTTCTCCGCCCTGTACCATGCTGCTGGTGTAGCCCGTGTAGTAGAGGTAAAACTCATTCCCCACCTGCGCGATGCGCGGGTCTTCGACGCCGAGGTTGTGAAACGGCGCGTCGGGCAGGATGGCAGGGTCGGGGTGGCGGTAAACGGGCTCCATGCCGGGCGTGAACAGTGCGAAGCCCAGGCTGGAAGCATAGTGCTCGTGCCCGGCGCGGTCGCGTCGGTGGAAAGCGCTGCCCTGCGCCCGGTAGAGGAGCGCGCACGCACCTCCGATCCGGCGCAGTTTGTCGGCGTCGGCATCGGGCACGGGCCACGCCGCCAGCACCTGCTCCAGCGCGTCGCCTTCCAAGAGGGCGCCCGCTGGGTTGAGCACCACGCGCGACTCCCACGGATGCTCGGCGCGGGGTTCGAGCAGCGGCGCGCCGCCATTGAGGCGCTCTACGACAACGGGCGCCTGGCTTTCCCAGGTGCGGGGCACATCGCGGTCGCCCCGGAAGTGCATGTAGATGGGGGGCATCCGCCACGCCTTTTTGCCTTCATCCTGCACGTGCGCCACCACGTCGGCAAGGGGGGCGTGGGCGTGCCCGACCACCCTGTCGGCCCCGCCGTAATAGACGTGGAGCGTTTCGCCCAGCACTACGGCTCCCTGCGGGAAGACGACGTTGGGCACGTCCCCTTCGCGCTCCCAGGGCGTTTCGGGCTCCATCACGGGGTCGAGGGTCCGGGCGATGACGCGTGTGGGGTCGTCCAGGTCGAGCAGCGCCAGACCCGCACGGTACACGTGGTCGCGGTCTGCCCCGTGGTAGAGCAGCAGCCAACCCTCGGGCGTCTCGACGGGCGTGGGGCCGGCTCCGATCTTTTTGCCCTCCCACGCCACTTCGGGCCGCATCACCACGTGCTCGTCGAGGCGGCGGAGATAGTCGTCCCAGAAGCCGGGGCCAGGGCTGCACAACTGCTCCTCGTCGGCGAAATAGACGATCTGGATGTCGGGCACGATGCGGTGCAGCATCGCCACACGCCCGCCGATTTTGCGGGGGAAAAGCACGGCGTCCTTGTCACGCACAGCGGGGCCGATCATGCCGTGCCGGGCGATCTCCCGAAAGTCGCGCGTGGAAGCCAGGCCGATGCCGACGCCCTCCTCATCCCCGAATGCCGGGTGCCGGAGGGCGGTGTAGGTGATGTAATAGGTATCGCCGAGGCGCGAGATGCGCGGGTCCTCGACGCCGTAGCGGTCGGCAGGGGTGTCCGGGCGCAAGAGCGGCTCGGGGTGTACGCTGAAGTGGAGGCCGTCGCGGCTGGTGGCGTAGCCGACGGACGACACGTAGCCGTCGAAGCCGAAGTCGCCCTCGAACGGGCTGGCATCGGGCGTCTCGACGCGGCGGTAGCCCTCCGGGATGGCGCGGAAAAGCAGGTGCACCCTTTCGCCGTCGAACCACGCGCCGGGGTTGAAAACGGCTCCGCTGGCCCACGGCAAGCTGCTGGTGGGCTGGAGCAGGGGAAGCGGGGAGCGCTGGAACAGGGACATTCGGCGGGTTCAGTCTTGGAGAAAACGGGCGAGCGCGTTGCCTTCGAGCACGTCCGTGGTGCCGCGCGTGAGGTTGCGGACAAGTGCGAGGCGCACATTCTGCGCGTTGGTAAAGACGCGGTAGCGCAGCGTGTCGCCATTCACTACGCGCGTGGCGGGCGGGTCTGCGCGCGCGTCATACCAGCGGGCAGCAGCGGGCGCGCGCAGCACCTCGGCGAGCGCCGCGAGCGCTTCGATGGTGCTCTCGGCCCCGCTGTTGTAGTTGACGACAGTAGCGCTGTTGATGCCGTCGTAGCCGCGACCCGTGGCCGGGTCGTACATCGCCACGCCCGCCACGTTGTTGCCCGCGAACCACGACGCGGCCAGCCCGGCCATCTGGGCGTAGCGCCGCTCGCCCGTCTTTTCGTAAAGCCGCATCAGCCCGAGGGCCACGCAGCGCGTCGCGTAGGCGATCTGCTCGAACTGGCGGGGCTGACGCGTAGCGTAGTCGAGCGAATGCAACCAGCCGTCGGTGAAGAGCAGGGTGTAGAAGTCGTCGGCTTCGCGGCGCGCCACTTCCACCCGCCCCGCCGCGGCGAGCGCCTGCGTCTGGCTGTTGCCCCACCCATGCCAGCCGCCGGGATAGGAGGCGAAGCCGCCGTAGGGAAACGTGTTCACGTCGCCCAGCCGCATCCTCTCGATGCCGTCTGCAAAGCGGGTGATGCGCGTCTGGAGCGCGGGGTCGGGGTAGGCCTGCTGGAGCGCGACGAGCCCGAGCAGCAGTTCGCTCGTGGCGTCGGCGGCGCTTTCGTAGAGCAACCACGCGGGAAAGGTGAAGCCGTTGGCCTGGGCGGTTTCGCCGTAGCGGGCCAGAAACGTGTCGAGGTACGGATACGTGCGGCGGATAGACTCCGCGTACTGGCGCGAAAGCCCTGGGTCACTCTCTTTGAGCACGCGCGCGCCTTCGCCCAGTGCCCACACGGCCCGCGCCGCCCACCAGCCAAATTCGTCGGCCACGCTGTTGGCGTGCTCGGTGTTGATGCGCAGCGTGTTGTCCCACACGAAGTTGTAAAACAGCCCGCTCTCGGCCTGCATGTACGAGACGAAGGCCAGCAGCTTGCGGGCGTTTTGCCGCGCGGTGCGGTCGCCTGTGCGCTCGTACACGCGCAGGTAGAAGACGGCCGCGCGGGCCGCGTCGTCCACACACGCAGCGCCTTCGTCGTCGTCGCTGATCCACGCGTAAGAGGGCGCGTCGGCGTAGATGTGGACGATGCGCAGCGTGTCCTCTCCGCGGACGATGTCTTCGCTCAGGTGCTCCAGGTGGTCGGTGTTGACGGCTGACCCCGCCGAGGCGGCGTCGCGCGCGTCGGCAGTGGGCAGGCGCGGGGCGCACCCACCGACCAGGAGGGCGGCACCAAACAGGCAGGCCGTCCATCCCTGCCGCCGCGGCCGGGGTGCAGCGCCCGGGTTCAGGACAATGCCAGTCGAAAAGTACATCAGCGAATGAGGATTAGCTTTTGAGGCCAGAGGAGGCCAGGCTGGCGATGAAGTGGCGCTGGAAAAAGAGGTAGGCCACCACGATGGGCAGCGCCAGCAGCAGCGCCG
>CBDUBO010000032.1:0-12229 GCA_965365405.1 uncultured Rhodothermales bacterium
TTGCCGGCCAGCAGCTTGTACTTGACGAGCGCGATGTCGGGCTCGATGCCTGTCGTGTCGCAGTCCATCATAAAGGCGATGGTGCCCGTCGGAGCGAGCACGGTGGCCTGCGCGTTGCGGTAGCCGTACTGCTCGCCCAGTTCCACCATGCGGGCGGCGCTTTCGCGCGCGGCATCCTTGAGGTAGGCCGGGCACGCCGCGTGGATCGTCTCGACGGCGTCGCGGTGCATCCGCATCACGCCCAGCATGGGTGCGCGGTTTTTCTCGAAGCCGGCGAACGGCCCGATCTTCTTGTTGGCGGCGATCTCGGCGCTGCGCGCGTACGCCTCGCAGTGCTCGATGGCCATGATGGCTCCGGCAATGGCGCGGCCCTCGTCGCTGTCGTAAGGGACGCCCATGGACATCAGCAGCGCGCCAAGGTTGGCGAAGCCTAGGCCGAGCGGGCGGTAGTCGTGCGAGTTGCGGGCGATCTCGGCGGACGGGTAGCCAGCGGCGTCCACCAGGATTTCCATCGCGGTGATGTAGATGCGCGTGGCGGCGCGGAAGCGCTCCACGTCGAACGTGCCATCGGGCTGCTGGAACTTGCGCAGGTTGAGGCTGGCGAGGTTGCAGCTCGTGTCGTCCAAAAACATGAACTCACTGCACGGATTCGACGAGTTGATCGGCCCGCTGTTCGGGACGGTGTGCCAGCGCTGGATCGTGTCTTCGTACTGCACGCCGGGGTCGCCGCAGATGTGTGTGCCCTCGGAGATCTTGTGGAGCAGGTGCGCGGCGTCGGCTTCTTCGAGCGTTTCGTCCGTCGTCACGGCGCGCAGCGCGTAGGGTGTGTCCGTTTCGAGGGCGTGGAAAAAGGCGTCGTCCAGCCGCACGCTCTGGTTCACGTTCTGGAAGGCGACAGAGCCGTAGGCCGGCCCGTTGAACGAGCCGTCGTAGCCCTGCTCGATCAGCGCCCAGGCCTTTTTCTCCTCGTCCTGCTTGGCCGTGATGAACTCCATCACGTCCGGGTGCCACGCCTTGAGCGTCTGCATGATGGCCGCCCGGCGCGTCTTGCCGCCGCTCTTGATAGTGCCGCCCGTGGCATCCTGCACCTTCATGAACGAGACGGGCCCGGAGGGAATGCCGCCGCCCGAAAGCTTCTCCTTGGAGGAGCGCAGCTTCGACCAGTCCGCGCCCACCCCGCTGCCGTATTTGAACAGCCGCGCGCTCTCGCCCATGAGCTGCCAGATGTCGTCAATCGAGTCGTGGACGGAGATGATGAAGCACGCCGACGCCTGCGGACGCTCGTAGGGGTCGACTGCCCCTACCTGGTTCGTCTCGCGGTTCCAGCCGTAGATCGTCTTGCCACCCGTGTCGCGCACGCCGTAGAGGTGATGCAGGCCCACGTTGAACCAGACGGGGCTGTTGAACGCGCCGTACTGGTTCACGCACAGCCACGTCAGTTCGTCGTAGAAGCGGTCGGCGTCCGCCTTGGTGGCGAAGTATCCCCCCTCCGCGCCCCAGTCGGCAATGGTGCGGGTGACGCGGTGGATGAGTTGCCGCAGCGAATGCTCGCGCCCGCCCTTAGCCGGATCCTCGCCGCTTCTCGACATGTCGCCATAGAAATACTTGGAGGCGACGACGTTGGTGGAGAGCAGGCTCCACGAGGCCGGAAACTCGACGCCTTTCTGCTCAAAGACAGCTTTGCCGGTGTGGCTGCGGATGGCAGCATCGCGCGTTTCCCACGCGACGGAGCCGAAGGGATCCTGCCCTTCTGCCGAGAAGGCACGGGTGATGGTGAGTCCTTTTTCGAGGGTGCGGGCGTCCGAGAGGGCGGGCTTGGCAGGCATAGGGCGTCGGGAAGAAAGGTGGCTGAAGGCACGGCTGCCGGGGACGAAAAACGGTTTATCCCGCCAGGAGATAAACCGCTCGTGAGGGAGCACACCGATTAATTAACCCAGCCGCCGGGGGTGGGGCAAGCACAAGTTGTCCACAACGGTGGGATTCACATTGCTCCGCCAGAAGCATAACGGAAATCCACTTTCTCCCTCTTAAAGGGCCTTCTGGGGCTCCAGACCGCAATCCTATGTCCGTTATCTGTCCAGCTCGGACGCTGAGCCGGGGGGTGCACCCGATGCACGGCACGGTTATCCACACCTGTGCATCAAAACGGACATCAGGGGGTCCGCAACAGAGCGCCCATCCACAGCGCCGTTATGCAGGAGGCGCTGCGTTCGTACTGCTCAGACGGCCATGCCGGCGAGCGCGGGCGAGGCCACCTCGTCGTCGTGCTCTACCACGCCGTCGCGCAGGCGGACGATGCGGCGGGCGTGGCGGGCGATGTCCTCCTCGTGGGTGACGACGAGCAGGGTGTTGCCGCGCCGGTAGAGCTGCTCGAACAGGAGCATGATTTCCTCGCTCGTGCGCGAGTCGAGGTTGCCCGTGGGTTCGTCGGCCAGCAGGATGGCGGGCTGGTTGACGAGCGCACGCGCCACCGCCACGCGCTGGCGTTGCCCGCCCGAAAGCTCGTTAGGCTTGTGATCCATGCGATCGCCCAGACCCACTGAGGTGAGCGCTTGCGCGGCCCGCTCGCGCCGCTCGCGCCGCGGCACGCCCCCATAGACGAGGGGCATCTCGACGTTCTGCAAACAGTTGACGCGGGGCAGCAAGTTGAACGTCTGGAAGACGAACCCGATCTCCTTGTTGCGCACGTGCGCGAGCGCGTCGTCGTCCATGCGGCTCACATCCTGGCCGTTGAGGATGTAGGTGCCGCCCGTGGGCGTGTCCAGGCAGCCCAGAATGTTCATCAGCGTGGACTTACCCGAACCGCTCGGCCCCATGATGGCGAGGTATTCGCCGGCCTGCACGTCAATGTCCACTCCTGCCAGGGCGCGCACCGTTTGCGTACCCATGTGGTAGACTTTCTCGACGCCGCGGAGGCGTAGCAAAACAGGAGGGGATTCCATACGGCGTGGGAATTGGCGGGCGACTGCCGGCAGACGCGGGGTACGAGGGGGAAAAAGTGGGAGGCGTTACTCCTCCTCTGCCTCCCGATTCTGGGTGCGGCGGCGGCGTGCTTCTTCGGCGCTTTCGACCCGCACCGGCTCGCCCGGCTTGAGCGTGCGACTGACGGCGCTGTAGGGCCCCGCGATCACCTCTGTGCCCGGTTCGAGCCCGCGCCGCACCTCGATGTGCGTGGCGTCGGCGATGCCGGTTTCAACCTCGACCATCTCCGCTTTTCCGTCCACGCTGACGAACACCACCTTGCGCAGATCTTCTGTCGTCGGAATGGCGGCAAGGGCCTCTTCGTCCTTGGTGGTATCGGCGCGCACCTTGTTGAAGTCGCGCACCGTGACGGCGGCGATGGGGATGGCGACGGCGTTCTGGACGGTCTGGGTAAAGATGTCCACGGTGCCGCTCATGCCGGGGCGCAGCCGGACGGCCATCTGCGGCCCGGACGGTACCTCGGGGCTGACGACGCCGCCCTGTGCCGCAGAGGCCGGCGCCGTGTCCTCGACCCGCACCTTGACGGTGAAGTTGGTCACCTGATCCGTCCCCCCCGTCGCCGACAGACGCGCCGAAGACGCGATCTCGGTCACTGCGCCTTTGAAATGCTGGTCAGGATACGCGTCCACTTCGACAGAGGCCGTGTCGCCCACACTCACGTTGACGATGTCGTTCTCGTTGACCTCGACTTCGAGTTCCATCGTCTCCAGGCGGGCGATGCGCATCATCTCGGTGCCAGCCATCTGGCTCGTGCCCAGGAC
The DNA here is from genome assembly GCA_965365405.1 of uncultured Rhodothermales bacterium. GTDB lineage: Bacteria > Bacteroidota > Rhodothermia > Rhodothermales > BA12 > CBDUCD01. The sequence goes on from CBDUBO010000032.1 coordinate 3,744, forward strand.
GCGCTCGCCCAGCTCGACGTTGAGCTGCGAAACGGTGCCGCTCATAGGGGCCAGAATGGTGGTCTTGTTGAGTTGCTCGCCGGCCTCGCGCAACCGCGCCTCCGCGCTGCGCACAGCGAACTGCGCGCCTTCTACCTGGGCCTGGGCGATTTCGAGCTGGCTCTCGGCCGCCTGGTACTCGGCAGCAGCGATCACGCCTCTGTCGTAGAGGTCCTTCTTGCGGTCGAAATCCTGCTTGGCAGCCGCCAGGCTGGCGCGGCTCTGGCTCAGGCTGGCCTGCGACTGGAGCAGACCGGCCCGAAGCTGCTCAGCCTGGGCCTGATACACGTCGGGCCGGATGCGGGCCAGCACGTCTCCTGCCCGAACCTCATCGCCTTCCTTGACGGGTAGATCGATGATCTCCCCCGATATCTCCGGGCTGATGATGACCTCGATTTCAGGCTGGATGCGCCCGGAGGCCGTGACGACTTGCGTGAGCGCGCGCCGTTCGGCCTTCGCAATCTCCACCTCGACGCCGCGCGGACCACCTTTGAAAGCGCTGCCGAGAACGATGACGAGTGCGAGCAACCCGACGAGCCCGCCGATTGCCCACCAGATCGCCTTGGAGGATTTCTTCTGCTGGTTTTCCATGCTGCGGTGAGAGTGAGAGAGAAGTGCGCCGGATCAGTCGAAGGAGATGTTCGCCGGGTCAAGCGCGCCGAGATAATAGTCTATCAGCTTTTCCTGGAAAATGAAACTGTACTGCGCCTGGAGCAGACGGCTCTGCGCCTGCGTGAGCGCGGTCTGCGCCTGCGTCACTTCCAGAAGGGTGCCCGCTCCGGCCTGGTAGCGCTGCTGCGCCGCGTCGAGAGCCCGACGCGCACTCTCCACCTGCACCTGCCCCACCTCGACCTGCTTCTGATACGAAAGGTAGTCGAGATACGCCTGACGCACCTGGGTGCCTACGTTCTGCCGGAGGTCGGCAAGGGCCAGCTTTTCGCTTTCGACCCGTAGGCGGGCGCGCTGAGTGCTATTGCGTACAGAGAACGCATCGAAGAGGGGGAACGACAAGGAGAGCGATACGCCACCGCCCCGCCGCTGGTCGAACTGGTCGAAGACAGGGACGGTCTCCAGCCCGGTCACGTTACCCTGTCCGTCGAACGTGGGAATCTGGAAGGCGCTGCTCCAAGCTGTTCCATACTGCCCGCGCAGGTTGATGCTGGGCATTCGGCGCGCTTTGGCGATGCGCACGTCTGCCTCGGCGGCGCGGATGGCGGCCTGCTGGGCCTGCACGTCAGGCCGCTGGTCGAGTGCCTGTTGCAGCAGCGTGGCGATGGCATAGGCCTGCATCTCGGGCGCGTCCACGTCCAGCCCATCCAGTTCAGGGATGACGAACTCGTACTGCCCAAAGGGGTCGAGTTGTAGCGTCTGCACGAGTTGCACTTCGGCGAGCTGCGCGGCCTGCTCGGCGTTGAGCACGTCCAGTTCAGCCTGGGCTACCTGTGCCTCCTGCTGATACCGGTCGGATTCGGGGCGGCTGCCAGCCGCGATGAGGGCCAGCACCTGTTCAAGCTGGGCTCGCTGATCGGCAAGGGCACTTTCGAGCACACGCACCTGCTCCTGCTGCGCTAGAGCGTTGAGATAACCCGTAGCCACATTGAAGACGACGGTCTGCTCACTGCGGTCACGCTGGGCACGGCTCGCCACCAGGGCAGCACGTGCACTGCTGATCCCAGCAGCTTTCGCGCCTCCATCCCACAAGTTGATGTTTGCCGACATGCCGAAGTCGAACGACTCGTTTGTCTCGTTCACAATGCGCGCTTCCTCGACTGTGCGACCGTATGACTGTCCGGTGCCTGCCGAAAAGCTGAGGGTCGGCAAATACGCGTTTTTCTGCTCGGTGACGATCGCACGGCTCTGGGAGACGCTGTTCTCTGCCAAGCGCAACGCGAGGTTCTGCTCTAGTCCAATCCGCAGCGCTTCCTCCAGTGTAATAACCCTAAGGCCGGTGCTTGCGCCTCCAGATATTTGCGCTTGTGCGGAAAGCGAAACGAAAGAAAGAATGAGCGCGGTGAGAAAGAGTCGCATAGCTGTTAAATGGGTGTAGAAGGCAAACGCCAAATGGCAAGCTGCATTCCACCTGCTCTTTAGGGGTATCTAGGCTGAGCAGTTCGGGGGCGATGTACGGTAGTGAACAGCGAGGGTTACACTATCGGACAGTTTCCCCGCGTACGACGTGGGACAGCTTAGCGAGTGCCAAGCTGTTCTGCTGGGTAAGTCTTAGCACAAAGCAAAAAGCGGGGCCCCGACTGATCGGGACCCCGCCTGTGCTGGAGTGCAGCGTTGCTTACTTGGTCAGCGTCATGCTGCCGCTGGCAACTTCAGTGTCAGCACCCATCGTGGCCGTCACCCGGTAGAGGTAAACGCCCGAGGTGAGGCTGGCACCGTCCACCGCGATGCGCTGCGTGCCGGCTGCGAAGCTCAGGCCCGTCAGGTGCATCACACGGCGACCCGTCAGGTCATACACCTCAACCGCCACCTCGGCTGCCTGGGGCAGATCAAGCGCGATCTGCGTGGCAACGTTGAAGGGGTTCGGGTACGAGCCCTTGAGGGCGAACACCGTCGGCAGGGCCACCGGCGCTTCAGCCTCTGTCGTCACCACGCCCGTCACAACCGTGCCGTTGGGCAGGATAGCGAAGAGCTGGAAGCGACGAGTCTGCTGCGTCGCGTTCGCGTTGAGCAGACCACCAGCCACGAGCGTGATCTGCTGGCCCGCGTTGCCGGCCAGGTCGAAGGTCGCCGAGTACACCTTGTTGGCACCCGACATCACCTCGACATCGTACTTGCCAGCATCCACCGTGGCCGGGCCCGCAACCGCCTTGTAGGCGAGGTTGGTGGCAAACGGCACGCGGTTGGAGAAGCCAGCGACTTCGAGCATCAAGTCCACGTTGCCGGCATCCGGCGAGGCGTGGAGGGCCTGCAGCGTCACGCGGCCCGCTTCGTCTGCCGTGGCGTCGGAAGCGAAGGCTACGACATCCACCGATCCGGCAGTTGCGCCGTCCACGGCAACAACCGTGTACGACATGTTCTGCGTGATCTGGCGCGAGAACGTGGCAACGGCCTGACCCACACCCGTGCTTGTGCCAGGAGCGATGGCCACGCTCACCGTCTTCGTGCCCGTGATATTCATCACCTGGCGGAAGTTGGTGGCCATGCCATAGCTCAGGTCATTGGCGACGAGCACGCTGTCCACGTACACGTCCACAACACCTGGTGCCGTCGGCGCGAAGTGCGCGATCTGGATCGAGGCAACGTTCGACGGCGGCGGAGGCGTAGTGCCACGGACGCCATACGTGAAGATCGTTGCCTGCGGGCCCAGGAGGGCCTGCGCGTTGCGGGCCACCACGACGGGCTCCTCTTCACCGCTTGCGCGCTGGAGCAGGAAGTTGTCGTAGCTACCCGACGTGCTCACGAGCGTGTACGGGTTCGTCTGCTCGTTGCCAGACTGGCGGCGGATCAGGCGCAGGTCCTGAATCTGCTCGTTGGTGGCAAGCTTGTAGCCGTCCGCACGCGCTTCCAGGTCGAAGATCGTCTGCTGACCCAGCGTCGGTTCAGCCGACACGAGCCAGTAGAAGTTCGGGTAGTCGTTGATGTTCGCACCCGGCGTGATGGCGTCCGGCAGCGGGAGACCGTTGCGGCCGCCCGGGCTCCGCGGAACGTACGCCACGCGCACTTCGCGGACACCGAACACCTGGGCAGCAGCCTGCGCATTCGACTCGAAGTCGAGCACGAACGGGCTGTAGTTGCCCAGCGAGTCACCCGTCGGGAACACCACGCGACCCGGGTTGCTGTTGACACCCTGGCTGGAAATGTCCTTGCGAACATTGCCCGCGATCATCGAAGCCGGGAACTGCGTGCCGGTCGTGATGAAGCCCTGCCCGTTGTCCGGCGTGCCGGCGTTCTGGGCCTGGTTGTTCTGGTGCCACAGCTTGATGTAGGCCGTGGCGGGGTTCATCGGCATACCTACCGACAGCACACCACGCGTCAGGCGCAGGTACTGCTGGTTCTGGTTCATGTCGATGGAAGCACCCATCACCTTCACAACATCCTGCGTGTCAGCCTTGGCGATTTCCAGGTCAATGTTGGCCGGGAAGTCGTACTCGGCACCGCCGGGCAGCGTAAACATAGCGTCGTTGCCACCGGTGAAGACGAGGCGGGTAGCCGCAGCGTTGTTCACCAGCGAGTTGGCACCAGCCAGCGACACGTTGCCGTTGGAGCTGAACATCTTGCCATTCAGGTCGAACATACCCGCCGTCACGCGCAGCTCGCCGACGGTGCGATTGACACCGTTGAGCGTAAGCATGTCGGCCGTGTTGGCTTCGGCCTGGTTGACCGTCAGGATGTTCACGTTGCTCGCCCCGAACTCGTCACCCGTCTGCTCAACGCGGTAGCGGTCGTAGGTGAGGTTGTAGGTGTTCGGCAGCACCACTTCCAGACCCGTCCCGTTGACTACGAGCGCGTCAAAGCCGAGCACGTACGTCGCGTTGTCCTGCAGCACTACGCGGTTATCCGTCGCGGCAGCACCAGTGGTAGCGTCGAACGTAGCCGTGATGCGGAGTTCGTTCGTGACCGTGACCACGCGCGCCGCCGTCACACCCACATTGGGCACAAGCGTCGTCGTGCCGTCCGTGATGGCGAGGTTGCGCAGCGTAGCCGGCAGTTCGAACGAGGTCGTGTTGGCGAACTCATTCGTCACGCCGTCCTGGTCGCCGTAGATCACCGTCAGCGAGTTGTCAGCCGGGAAGCTCGGCGCGGCCGGGATCGAGCCGGCCCAGCGGATGATCGTGCCCATCGAAGCGACGGCAAGACCATTGGGGCTGCTCGAGGTGCCGACAGCGTTGAAATCGAACAGGCCGTTCTTGAGGGCCAGCGTGTTGCCCACCGTGAGGGTGCGGCGCGTACCCGCAGCCGACACGCCAGTGGCGTTGTTGACCGACAGGTTCGGGATCGTGAGGGCAGCAGCCAGATCGTACGTCTGCGCCGCGCCACCCATGAACTCGATGAAGCCCGTCGAAGCCGCGACCGAACCGCCGTCGAAGTTGTAGGCAAGGCCTGCACCCGTAAGCATGAGGTCCGTCGAGGTCAGGTCAAGCACACCGGCGTCCTGTTCGAAGTCGCCCATGACCGTGAGGTCGAACGGCGAGCCCGTACCCGTCGAGGTGAGCGTCAGGTTGCCGTCCATCTCCAGGTTGCTCAGGTCGGCATTGCCGCGCAGCGTAACCGTGAGGCCGTTGGCGATGAGGTCTTCGGAACCGGAGTACACCGTGTCGCCCGCGATCGAAGCGGTACCCCGCATCGTCACGTCAAAAGCACCGGTAAACTCGGCGTCCACCGCGCCCTGCACGAAAGCCGTGCTGACTTCAGCAGCCGACAGCAGCGCCACGTCATTGTTGATCGTGACGTTAGGCACCGCTTTGCCGTTGGCATCGATCTGCTGGCCCGTGTTGTCGAAGAAGAGCACGCCAGAGGTGGCCGTAACGCTCACCGAGGCATCGTTCGCCGCGGTGAACATCGCGTTCGCGCCCGAGAGCACGAGGTTGTTGGCTCCCATGTTGACCGAACCCTTGTTCACCATAACGTTGCCGCCCACGACCTCAACACTGGTGGTGAGGTTGAAGGCTGCGCCATCCAGCGTCACGGGGCCAGCGATGTTACCAGCAGCATTCTCAGCGGCGCCATTGTCCGCCACGAGACCGACGCTCAGCGTGGCTCCTGTGGTGGTCACGACAGCACCCGAGATCATTTTGATGGTCGCAATGCTGGCCGTGGCGTTGTTGACCGTCGTCACATTGCCCAGCATCGAGGCGTAGCCCGCGCTGCCGTTGCCCGTGATGGCGACGCCGTTGGCAAGCCGAATTGCGCCCGCGCCGACAAGCGTGCCGCCCACCGTGTTGGCAGCAGCGCGCAGTTCAAACACGTCACCGCCCGCGATGGTCACCACAGCGTTCTGATCAATCGAGACCGCACCGGCCACGTTGATCACGCCCGTAGCACCTGCCACATCGAGGTTGAGTGTAATCGTCTCGATGGCCGGAGCGGCCGTACTGGAGAGGTCGCCATTCTCAATCGTGAACGTACCCGAGATGGTGCCTGCCGGGACGTTGCCCGTGATCACACCATTGTCTGCCTGAACGAGCAGGTTGCGGATATCGTCCGTCTCGAACTCCGTGCCGACCGCCTTCGTGCCGCCCGCGAGGTTACCCACGTAGGTCAGGTTGTACTCGACGTTGTCGGCGTTAAAGGAACCGGAGATGTCCGTGTTGGCACCAGCCAAGTTGACGAGCACCTGCGCGCTCGAACCCTTCGGCGACAGATCCGCGCCCGCACCGACCGCAAGACCGTTGGTGGTGAGCGAGAGCGTGCCCGTGAAGACCACGTCGCCCACAACCGTCACGTCGGCAGAGGAGACAACGGCGATGTTGGAGTAATCGCCCGTACCCGTCAGCGTGCCACCGTTGGTGAACACCACGCCACCGTTGGCCGTGGCCGTGAGCGGGCCATTGACGTTCGAGGTACCGCCGCCGGTGACGTTGATCGTCTGATCGGCGAGGTTGACCGTCGCGCCCGTAGCCACGAAGAAGGCCGAGTCGGCGCGCGTCACGTTGACGTTCTGCGAAAGGTTGACCGTCTTGGTCGCACCCGCACCCGTCGGCTTCACAAAGAAGCCACCCAGCGTGAAGTTCGGGCCCGGCGCAAACGTGCTCGTACCCGTACCGCGCACTTCGAGCGTACCAGTCGAGGCGAACGTGCCCGCACCCGTCGTGTTACGGACAAAATCGCCCGTAACCGCCAGCTTTACGCCGTTGATGTCGAGCGTACCGGTGTTGGAGATGTTGACACTCGACGCAAGCGCATTGGCATTGAAGTCGAGCGTGCCACCCACGACTGTTGCGTTACCAACCGTCGTGCCCGCGCCGTTGAACGCGAGCGTGCCAGCCTGAACCGTCACGTCGCCCGCCGTGGCCTTGGCCGCAAACGTTGTCGTGCCAGCCGTGACCGTGATCACGCCTGTCGCCACGTCGTTGAGGAAGTTCAGCGCCCCGCTGGAGGTCACGTTGCCGACACCCGAAACCGTCGCCGTAGCGGAGGCCGGGCTGGCCGCAACCGTCAGATCGCCGATAGCGCCGGGACCGGTGAGCGAAGCGCCCGCGCCGTCAACGGTGACAGGACCGATGAGGCGGTTATTGGCCGCAACGCTGACCGTGCCGCCCGCACCAACGGTGAGGCTACCATGCGTGAGCGTACGCGGCGAGGCCGTCGTGCCACCCGTAAGCGCAACCGTCACACTGCCGCCGTTGATGTCCGAAGGCATCTCGGCACCGGTGGTGATGTTGCTGCTGCCGTTGTAAACGACGTTGGTGTTAGTGCCAAAGACGAACGACCCGGAGGCCGATCCGTCCGTGCGCGTGATCGTGACGCCGCTGGGAAGCCGCACGCCGTTCACGGCGAGCGCGCCATCCAAAAGCGCCACGTTTCCGCCGAACTGGAACACGCCGTTGCCGGAAGCGGCAATGGAGGTCGTGCTTGAGCCCGCGGTGTTGACGGTGAGACCGCCGGTGATGTTGATCAGGGTAGCAGCGCCGTCTGCACGACCAACGAACGAGAGGTTGCTCTTCGTCACGTTGACGGATTCGGAATACGTACCCGCCTCAATGGAGATCGTGGACCCGTTCTGCGCAACAGCCAAGGCCGCCCCAATGGTGGCCTTCGGTCCCGTCACACCACCCGTGAACACAGGAGATGAACCGTCGAACGCGTCATTACCTCCCGTATCAACATAAACGGTTGATTGTGCCCAAGCTGTGCCGGCTCCGAGGAGCAGGACCACCAGCATGAGCGCCATTTGGAGCAGTCCTTTCCCGGCATTACGCCCGGAAAAGCACTCCCCCCCTGTACGGTTCGTACACATGTCGGATGTGTTTTGGTGGATTATAAAAATCTACGGGTTGTGAGAAGGAGTCCACGGAACAACCGAGGAGCCCTGATGAGGAACCCGCTTCCTCTCAGGACTGGCAAGCGGTGCCGAAGATAAACGCAGCACCTTGGTAATGTCCATGACGATCCCATTTTTTTGACGCGCACGCGGCCGGCGAGTAGGCAAAATCAGCCCGTTTAAATCCTGTCTTGCGCCCCCTCTAAGTTCTGCAAAGCCCTATACAAATCATTTTAAGGGCGCTTCCTACTTCAGCATCTCACCGTATTAGTCAATCCTCCACACAGCCGAGGTAGGCTAAACCCTGTAATCTTCTCCCTTTCTTCGCCTCCCGAAAAACACCGTCCAGAGGCTCTTGTAGGGGAAAACCTTGCTTTAGCCCACCTCGGTCAGCAGTTGTGTAGGCGGAGGGGGTGGGATTCGAACCCACGGTACCTTGCGGCACGGCGGTTTTCAAGACCGCTGCATTCAACCACTCTGCCACCCCTCCTCGCAGGGCAGAAAATAAGGCATC
>CBDUBO010000033.1:0-12205 GCA_965365405.1 uncultured Rhodothermales bacterium
TTCCAGCGCCACTCGTCGTTGACGCGCTGCGCGGCGCTGCTCTGCTCGCGCTCGGACGTGGCGAAGGTGACGCTGACGCCGTCGAGCGTGTTGCGCAGAAACGCCGACTGTGAGCCGTTCTTGGAAACGCCGTTGAGGGCGAGCGAGCGCGAGTGCTGCCGCGTCTGCGCGGCCTCGATCTCCTGCTGCTTGCGCGATTCGCGCTCGGCGCGGCTCAGGTCTTCCTGCTGGTCGATGCCGTCGAGGATGGCGTCCAGGCGCACGTCGCCGCGGGTGGGGCTGTAGCGCGGCGTCGTCGTGTTGGACTGCACGTTGAGGTTGAGCGGAATCGTCCAGCCGTACTGCGGCGGGATGAACTTGTCGAGCCTGAGGTCGGTGTTGACGCTCCAGTTGAGCGTCGCGTTCTGATCGCGCTCGGAAAGCGTGCTCGTGAGGCTGCCGAAGCCGTCCGTCTGGGCCTGAAAGGCGGCGCGGACGCTGGCGAAGTCGGCCAGGCGCAGGTCGACGTTGGCCAGGCCCGACCACCCGTTGGTCTGGTCGTAGCCCGACACGCGGAGTTCGTTTACCCACAGCACGGCCTGCTGCACCTTGCTGTTGGGATCGTTCGAAAGCGAGTCGGCGGGGTTGCGCAGGCCGATGACGATGGTGTTGACGTTGTTGAGCGACGGGTTGCCTTTGATGCCCAGCCGCGTGCCGGCGGGCGCGAAGCGCGTCGCGTCGGGCGCGTCGGGTAGCTGCTCACCGTCCTGCACCGAGTAGAACACCTCGTTGGCCGGTACGCCCCGGTTGTCGCGGGCAAACTTGAGCTGGTTAAAGGCCGCGATCTCGATGTTGACGGCGTTCTGGTCGTTGAGCCACAGGAGCCGGTCGTCCCCGGAAATCTCGGACGAAGGCGTGAGCGGCTGCTCGTACTCGTAGTACGAATCCGTCTGGTTGGCCCCGAAGCGCACGAACAGCACGGCCCGGCCCCGGTCGCTGGCGTCCCACTCCCGCGTGAGGTCGCTGCCGTGCAGGTGCGCGAACATGCGGATGTTGCTGTATTTGAGCAGGTCGAGCGCTTCCTGGTTGTACACCTTGAAAATGCCCACCTGGCCGCCCGGCTCGAGCGCTTCGACGTTCAGCACGAGCGACTGCTCGCGTGCCTCAACCTGCCCGCCGCTGATGCCCCGGTTGATGGGCGTGACGGTGCCCGGCGGCTTGCGATACACGCGCGAATCCTCCTCGGTGTTGATGCTGGAGATGGTGAAGCGCGTGTTTTCACTTACCGTGCGGCTGCGCTCTTCCTGCACCAGTTCGGACTTCTGCCACTGGCTGCCTACGAGTTCGAACGTGGCGAAGCGCATCGTGACGGGCACCTCGTGGCCCGTCGTCCACAGCCGGATGGACTGAATGGCGGTGAAGTCCGTCGCGTCGCCCACGCGGCGTGTGAAGTCACGCACAGGCAGTCGAATCTGGTAGTAACCCGTTCGGGTGCCTTCGCTACCCACGATCTCGCCCACCACGTAGTCGTCGTCCATGCCGGGCGCGCCCAGCCGGTCGAGTTCAGCCTTCGAAAGCGGGATGCGGTACTGGTAGTAGTTGTTTGTCCGGTCGGCGACGGAGTTGTTGTTCAGGTCCTCTGTGTCGGGCAGGCGCGAGTTACCGCGCTTGACGGACGAGTTGCGGTCGTACTCGTTCTGACCCTCGAAGGAGTTGAGTTCCTGCCCGGCGAAAAAGCGCAGGAAGCGCTGCTGCACCGTAGCGCGTTCGGGAAAGAAGGCCGGGTTGTTGAAGTAGTTGTCGTCGAGGTAGTGGTGGTAATCGTCGCCCGAGGGGTCGGCGAGGGAGCGGGCGATCTCGGCCTCCTGCTCGGCCTGCCGCCCCGGCGCGCGCGGACCGGTCAGACTCTGCACGAAGCTGCTGAAGAAAGTGGCTTCGTGCAGGCGCGTGTCGTACGGATCGGTGTTGTAGGAGACGAGCCCGTCGAGGCCCAGGTCTTCGATGCGGCGCGTGTCCCGGTCCTGGTCGATGACGCCGTTGGCGGCCAGATCGGCCTCGCGGCCCCACGCCGTCGTGCGGCTGCGCGCGGAGGCGTCCTGGAGCGAGAGGCCGTCCTCGGTGTTGAGGCGCTGGTCGGGCAGCACGTCTTCCGAAATCGTGCCCAGGTCCACGTACAGGTAAGCGTCCGGGCCGGGGTCGTTGGCCGGGTTCTCGGCAAACGCGCGGACGACGAATTCGACGAACTCGACGTTTTTGTTGTTGAAGTCGCGATAACCCTCCGGAATCGTCGTCACGATGCCGCCCCACGTGCTCTTGGGGTTGGAGAAAAACGTGGCGAGGTCGGTGGTGTAGTTGTACGGCCCGCGGATAAAGGGATCGAAATAGAAGTCGAGCGTGGTGACGGTTTCGGGCACGCCGTTGGAGCCCGTCACAGGCCGGTCGGGGTAGATGTCCGTCACGCGCGGCACCTCGATGGCCTCCTTCGGCGTGCGGATGCGCGGGTTGTTCAGTTCGCGCAGAATGTTCTGGTTGATCTGGTACCAGGCCGTGCCCGCGCGCCACGTGGTGCGCAGCGAGTCGTTGCGCGAGCCGCCGCCTACGCCGCCGCCCACGGCCACGGGCAGGTTGTTGACGGAGTCTGGTGGGGCCGCCAGCCGCCACGTGCCGGGCGCTTTGAGCGAATACGTGTTTTCGAAGCTCTCGAAATCGTCCACGAAGGAGACGCCGTCGAGTTCGTCGGGGTAGAAGTCGAAGCCGTCGTCGCGCAGGTCGCGGCGCGTCTGGCGGAAGGCGACGGTCTGGGCCTGGCTGGGGCGAAGCTGGGCAAACTCGCCCCGCACGTCGATGAGGCTGGGCGCGCGCGTCTGGAGCAGCGGGAGGGCGTCCACGAGCTGCGTGATCCAGCGCGGCTCCGCGGAAAAGTGCCCGTCAAGCCCCCAGATGGTGTTGGCGATAGGCTCCTCACCGATGCGGAATTTGTCCACCTGCGAGCGTTGCGACATGCGCATCAGCGTTGCGCCCAGTTGCAGGTTGTCGCGGAACGTGTAGTCGGCCCGCGCGCCCAGCAGGGTTTTCTTCTGCAGGTCGAACATCGAGTTCTGCTCGTACGAGATTTCGATGTCGCGCCCGGCGTTGACGTAGGCCTGGTTGATGATGGTGAGCGTGCCCGTGCCGGTATAGTCCACCTGGAAGTCCACGCCTTCGGCCAGTTCGACGCCGCCGGCCTGCACGCGGACAGAGCCGGGCACCAGCCCCGACCACGCCCGGAGGTCGAAAAAGCTCTGCGCCGAGCCCTGGTAAGAGCCCGTGATGCGGTACACGTCGAAGCGTGTCTCGCGCTTGGCCGTCTCCTGCTTGGTCGTGTAGAGCGTGTTGAAGGCGAGGGCCTGCCCGGAGGGGTTTACCTCCTCGATGCGCCGCCCGAAGGGTTCGAGGTAGGGGAAAAAGAGCAGCCCCCGCCCGGCGTCAATGGTGAGCGTGTTGAAGTCGAACAGGTTGTCCGAACCCGGCGAGCCGCCCGGCCCGATGCGGTCGAGGCCAAGCCGCTGCAAAAGCGTCACGCGGTCGTTGGGCAGCGTGTTCTGGGCCGTGCCGCTGGGCGGCTGGTACTCGATTTCCAGTTCGAAATCGTCCTGCCGGATGCCGCCGCCGCGCAGGTTGTACACGTTGCGCAGTTCCAGGTACCACGTGGCCGGCACGAACTCGGGCGAGGGCGCCACGGGGTTGGTGCCGCGCAAGAGCTTCACCACGAGCGCGCCATCGCTGATGGAGCCGTCGCTGCCGCCGGACTCCGCCGAGAAGTCGCCCACCTGCACCACCTGGCCGTTCGTCGTACGGTAGCGGAAAGCCACGGCGAGGGCCTCGTTCTCGGTCAGGCGCTGCTTGAGCGAGATGAATCCGAGGGTCGGGTCCAACTCGTAGTCGCGGCCCGGATCGAGCAGCTTGAAGTTGCCCGGCTGGTAGTCGGACTTGCGCAGCTTCTTTTGCGTCGACAGGTAGTCGTCGGCAGAGGACGTGTCGCTGCGGCGCACGTTGTTCTGAAGCTCGGCGTCGCTGTACTGGTCGAGGAGCGGGCTCGGCGAAACGGCACTCGTGTAGAGCTGACCAGGCGACTGCTGGAGAACAACAGGGCGCTCGCCCAGGTCGGCAATGGCGATGACGCTGCGCTTGTTGGGGTCGATCTGGTTGATGTTCTGGAGCTTCCAGACCTCGATGGCCTCGATCTTCTCGACGCCCGGACGCCCCTCGTCGTCCGTCGCGCGGATAAGCGGAACGGGCGGCTGCGAGTGCGCGAATTCCCAGCTGTTGCGGAAGTAGTACGCCAGGAAGAAGTGCGTCGAGGGGTCGTAATCCGTCGCCCGCAGGTTAATGGAAACCGTCTCGGCCCCGCCCGATATGTTGAGGCTGCTCGACGTGCCTTCCTGCTGCGAAGCGACCGTCGTCAGGCGCACGCCGCCAATCTGGAACTCGCTCTTGATGCCGAACAGCGCCTGGCCGCCCCGGATAAGGGAAGAGGGCGTCTGGAGGAAAACGTTGCCGGCCTCGATCTTCTGGATGATCTCGTCCTCGTAGCCCGTGTACTGGAGCTTGAGCTGGTTCTGATAATCGAATTGGCTCTGCGTGTCCCAGTTGACGTCCACCCGCAGTTTGTCGCCGATGGTGCCGTTGATGGCGAGGCTCAGGTCCTGCTTGAAGGTGGGGTCGAGTTGGGAGCCGCGCCCGAAGGCGGCCTGCTGCTCACTCTTGCGGTAGTCGAAGCCCGCGTTGATGTTGGCCTGCCCATTGACGCGCAGCGACACCTCGTTCTTGCCGAAGATGGTCGAAAAAGCGCTCTGCCGCCCGCCGGGGATGACGACGTTGAAGAGGGGGCCGCCGCGTCCGGTGCCCCGCTCGGCGCGGGCGCGCTGCTCTGCGAGGGTGCGAAACTGCTCGTCCACACCGGCGTCCAGCCGCGCCTGCGCGTAGGTGTCGAAGTCCACTTCGAGGGGTACGCGCACGTCCTGCCCGGCCACCTGCTCGCGGATGGTGAGCGCGCGGCGCGTGGAGTCGAGCACGACGGTGCGGAGCCAGTTCGACGGCAAGCCGGGCGTAAGTGGCTGCCGGCGCGGCACGAGGGCAGAGACGATTCCGACCCGGCGTCGGGGCAGGTAGCGCGCCGCGCGGCCCGTGTCCGGCGCGAGCGAATCCACCAGGGTAGTATCGGCCAGGAGGCTGTCGGCGGCTGCCAGGCCGGCGGCGGGCCTGAAGCGCGACACATCGTCTGGCTCCAGGGAGACGGCCACACTGTCGGTGTCGGAGGCCACGAGCGGGCGGACGTTGCCGGCCACCCGTGCACGCGCTTCGCCCGCTCGCAGCAGCAGCAGGCCGCCGACGAGCGCCAGCAGCGTTGCGTAGAGCAGCACACGGACCGGAGTGGACACACCCCGGACAGGCCCGGAAGAGGCTTGAGATTGAAACACAGCGTCGAGTCTGGAACGGTTCGCCGGAGCAGCGAGGGTTAGCTCGCGGTAAAGTCAGTAGCGACGTGCGATGGGCGATCTGTAGTTAGATTCCAGAACAGGGGCCGGGCCTTCCGTATCTTCTGCAACGCCCGTTTCGACCGAAAAGCGTGCCAGAAGGCGGCTGAGAAGATAGGGCCCGGCCCGCTTGGGCTACAAGTGACAAAAACGCCCCCTCTCATGCTTCACCGGGTCTTGTGCGCGCTGGGCCTCACCTTGGCACTCCTTGCCGCTGGCTGCGCAGGCACGCGCACGGCCCCGTCGCGCACCGAAGCCGATGTCCGCGCGCTTCTCGACGCGCAGGTCGTGGCCTGGAATCAGGGCGACATCGAGGGCTTCATGCAGGGCTACTGGCAGAGCGATTCGCTTCGTTTTGCCTCGGGCGGCACGGTGCGCTATGGCTGGCAGACGACGCTCAGTCGCTACCGGCAGGGCTACCCCGACCGCGCCGCGATGGGCACCCTCACCTTCGACAGCCTCAGCATCCGTCCGCTTGACGCGCGTCATGCCTACGCTTTTGGCCGCTGGTCGCTCGCCCGCGATGCTTCGTTTGCCCCCGCCTCCGGCCTTTTCACCCTCCTGCTGCGCCGCTTCCCCCACGGCTGGCGCATCGTGCACGACCACACCTCCTCCTCGCCCTAATGCCTCTATCCCCCCATGACCGACATTGACCTCAGAGGCCAGATTATTGCCGTGACGGGGGCGGATGGACGCCTGGGTCAGCAAGTTGTCCAGCAGCTTGCGCGGCAGGGAGCCACCATCGCGGCCATCGTGCTCAACGAAGAACTGGCCGCCCGCATCCCGTTCCCGGAAGATGCCGAGGGATGGGCCTTTCCGTGCGATGTGACGCAGGAGGAGAGTGTGCAGCGCTGCTTCGAGGCCATCAGCCGGCAGTTCGGCGGCGTGGACGTGCTCGTGCACACCGTGGGTGGCTGGGCGTCTTCCGACCTGCACGAAACCTCGCTCGACGAGTGGAACCGGCTGCTGTGCCTCAACCTGACGAGCACGTTTCTGTGTTTCCGCGAGGCCACGCGCTACATGACCGGACGCAAGGGTCGCCTCATCGCCGTCGCCTCCGCGCAGGGAGCCGATCGGGGTGTGGCCGGGCAGGCCGCATACTCGGCCTCCAAAGCAGGCGTCATTCGGCTTGTCGAGTCGGTGGCGGCGGAGTTCTACGGGCACATTACCGCGCACGCCATCGCGCCATCCACGCTCGTAGGAGGCGATGAGGAAGGTGCGGGCGTGCGCGTGGGCGACGTGGCCGAGCTGTGCGCGTTTCTGTGCGCGGGCGGCGGCGACGCCCTCAACGGCGCGACGCTGCGCGCCTACGGCCCCGGCTGATTCCCATCACCCTTCTTGCGTCTCCGTTGACGTCTGGGCCAGCATGGGCGCGGCGATGTCCACGCTGTCGTCGTACCAGCGCTCGGCCACGGTGAGGCCACGCGCACGGATGGCCTCGACAAAGGCGGCCCGGTTGACGACGTGTTCAGGTGGGGCCGCACCGCCGCCGGCGATGTCACCCTGCGCAAGCATGAGCGCGAGCACCGTGGTCGGGATGGCGGTGCAGCGGCGCATGGCCGTCGTCTGGTGCGCGTCGTCGTAGGCCTCGATCATTTCGTACACAAGCGTGCGCTTGCGCCCGCCCACGGTGCCGCGCACCACCACGCGCAGCAGCAGCACGTCGCGCTGCTCCGCGCCGAGGCGCTGCCGCATCCGGCGCACGAGCACGTCGCGGTAGGTCAGGTGCGTGCGCACGTCAATCGTCTGGCGCTCGCCGAAGCCGAGGGCAAGCAGAAACTGCATCTGCGCCGCGTGGCCGGGCCACCGGATCGTCTTGTGGTCGAAGTTGTGGACGCGGCCAACGAGGTCGCGCGCCAGCGTCGAGAGGCCACCCTGCGTCCAGAATGCTTCAAGCGCACCGAAGGGCGGGGCGAAGTGGACGGCTTCGACCTCGCTCAGCGGCGCGTGCTGCACCGGCTGGCCGTCTTCGATGGCGTGCGCCGGGTTGGTGTAGTCCTCGATGATCTTTTCCGGCGACCACGACACGCAGAAGTTGAAGGGCGGCGTCGGGTCTATCGGGATGTCGCCCACGCGCAGCTGCGCCGATTCCACCTCGTCAAACTGATCCATCGCGTGCAGGCAGAGGGCGTTGACGAGTCCGGGCGCGACGCCGCAGTTGGGTACCACCCACACGCCGTGCGCGCGGGCCTCGTTGCCAAGGGCCAGCAACTCGTCGATCACATCGTCCGCGCCACCCAGATCGCAGTAATGGATGCCCAGTTCGATGCAGAGGGCAGCCAGCGGCGCGTTGTGATTGCCCGGTACGGCCCCGATCACGACGGCACTGCCCTCGATGATGGTGCGCAGCACGAACAGGTCGCGCGCGTCGATCTGGAAAGAGCGAATGCGGGGAGAGCTGAGGCGGTCGTGGAGGGCCTGGAGCGAGCGCGCCCGGGCATCGCACACCTGAACGAGGGTCACTTCCGGGCGCTCATGCAAGTCCTGCGCGATGGCCGCGCCGATGGTGCCCGCGCCAAGGACAGTTATGATCATGGGGGAGTGGGAAAGAACGATTGGGAAAGGGGGACCGTTCATCTCAGGCGGGCAGTCGCGCCCGCCAAGTCCGCCACCCCAATCCGAAAGGGCTAAACCCGCACGCGGCCTTCAAGCGCGCGCGCCAGCGTTGCTTCGTCCGCGTATTCGAGGTCACCCCCGATAGGCAGCCCGCGCGCGATGCGGCTGACGGGCACGCGGAACGGTTTGAGCATCATGGAGAGGTAGTGCGCCGTCGTGTCGCCCTCGACGTTGGGGTTGAGGGCCAGGATGACCTCGCGGATCTCAGGCAGCGCGCCTTCCTCGAATCCCGCCGTGGCCGCCACGTCGGGCGTGAGGACGGTCGTGCGCGTGACGCGGGCCAGCAGCTCGCGGATGCGCAGGTCTTCGGGCCCCATGTTGTCGAGCGGCGAGATGGCGCCGCCCAGCACGTGATAGACGCCCTTGTAATCGCCCGTGCGCTCCAGGGCGAACACGTCGCTCGGCTCCTCGACGACGCAGATGGTGGCTGCGTCGCGGCGCGGGCTGCTACAGATAGGGCACGGCACGCTGTCGGTGACGGTAAAGCAAATGGGGCAGTGCCGCACCTTATCCTTCACCGCAACCAGCGCTTCGGCCAGTTCGACCACGTCTTCCCGGTTCATCTTGAGCACGTACGCCGCCAGCCGCTGCGCCGTTTTGCGGCCAATGGTAGGCAGCTTGGTGAACTGTTCGACGAGGGCTTCGACCGACTCGGACGTGAACTGCATGGGCGTCAGAGGCCGAGGCCGCCCAGGTCGAGGCCGGGCGGCAGGAAGTTGCCGGCCGTTTTCTGCATCTCGGCCTGTGCCATCTTTTGCGCCTCTTCGAGCGCCTTGTTGACGCCGGACACCACCAGGTCTTCCAGCATCTCGCGGTCGTTGGGGTCGATGGCCGTCGGCTCGATGTTCAGCGCCGTGACGCGCAGCGCGCCGTTGGCGGTGACTTTCACCATGCCGCCGCCCACCTCGACGGTGACGGATTTGGCTGCCAGTTCCTGCTGCGCGGCCTGCATCTGCTGTTGCATCTCGGCAATCTTGCCGAACATATCTGCCATGTTCATGTGCGGAAGGGATTACTGCCAGACCAGCTCGCCACCAAACTGCTCGAAGATGGCTTTTACGACCGGGTGTTCCTGGCGCTGTTTTTCGATGAACTGCAACGGGTCGAAGGCCCTGCCAGTTTCGGCGGCGGGCGCAACCTGTCCGGGCTGCACGTCGCAGCGCAGGCGTGCGGGACGCACATCCATCCGGTCTTCCACGAGGGCGAGCACGGTGGAGGCGCCGCCCTCGATGGTGCGCGCCGAGGCGGCGTCGGGCACGGCCAGCACCAGCACGTCGGCGCTGAAGACGGCGGGCGTGGCGAGGGCGAGCAGCGCCCGCAGGGCGGGGCGCTGGATTTCCTCACACAGCGCGGGCCAGACGCGTGCAAGGCGGTCGAGCGAGGCGTCGGGAGCGGGCACTGAGGCGAGGGCTGCCGAACCCTCCGTGCGGCGCGGCGCGGCGTCGGCGTCGGAAGCGGGGCGCGCGGCGCGCAAGAGGGGTTTGCCGAAGAGGTCGTTGTAGAGGTCGGCGCCGGTGGCCGGTGCGGGGCGCGCAGGCGGCTGCGGGGTTTCTTCGGGGGCCTCGGCCTCGCCGCGACGTTCAGTTCCGGTGGGCACTTCCGGCACCGCCGCCTCGGCGTCCGATTCTGCCACCGAGCGCATCGGGTGGATGCTGGCGTGGCGGGGCACGTCGGCCTCGGGCGGGACGGACGGGGCGTAGCGCGCCTCGGACTCGCGGACGCTGGCAGGGCGTGCTTCCGCGGCGGGGCGCGCAGGCGGGGCAGGCACGGCGGTGGAGGCGACGACCTTGCCCTCCTTCACGAGCGCCTCCACGCGCGCGAGCTGCGCGAGGGCGGCGTCCAGGTCGGCGGCGTGGGCGAGGGCAGCCATTTTGAGCAGCGTCAACTCCAGGCGTAGGCGCGGCTGCGAGGCCTGCCGCAGCGATTCTTCGGCCTCGGCTGCAAGCGCCAGGTGGCGCAGCACGTCGGCCTCGGCAGTCGCGCCGGCGGCCTCGCGGTAGCGGGCCTGAACGGCAGGCGCGGCCTCGATGAGGGTGCTGTCGGGCAGGGTAGCGGCCACGAGCAGGTTACGCAGGTGCTCCTGCAGGCCGGATAGAAACTCGTGCAGGTCGTAGCCGCGCCGCACCACACGGTCTACAATCGTCAAGAGCGCGGCGGTGTCGCGGGCGGCCACGGCGTCCGTCACGGCGAAGTACAGGTCTACCTCTACCACGCCCAGCGCCTGCGCCAGCGTCGGGTAGTCGAGTTGTGTGCCCACGAGTGCGACGGACTGGTCGAAGACGGACAGCGTGTCGCGCAGCGCGCCGTCGCCCTTGCGCGCGATGAGCAGCAGCGCGTCTTCGTCGGCCTCGATGTTTTCGGCCTGGCAGATCTCGCGCAGCCGCGCCACGGCGTCGGCCACGGCGATGCGGCGGAAGTCGAAGCGCTGGCACCGTGACAGGATCGTGGGCAGCACCTTGTGCGGCTCGGTCGTGGCGAAGATGAAGAGCACGTAGGGCGGCGGCTCCTCCAGCGTTTTGAGGAGCGCGTTGAAGGCACTCGTGGAGAGCATGTGCACCTCGTCCACGATGTACACCTTTTTGCGTGCCCCCTGCGGCGGCACCCGCACCGTGTCGCGCAACTCCCGGATGTCGTCCACCTTGTTATTGGAGGCGGCGTCGATCTCGATGATGTTGAGCGAGCGGCCTTCGGCAAAGGAGCGGCACGAGTCGCACGTACCGCACGGTTCGGCCCCGTCGGCGCGGGCCTCGTGGGGCGTCTGGCAGTTGATGCTTTTGGCCAGAATACGCGCCGCGGTGGTTTTGCCCACCCCGCGCGGGCCGCTGAAGAGGTAGGCGTGCGCCAGCCGGTCCATGCGGATCGCGTTCTTCAGCGTGTCCGATACGTGCTCCTGCCCGACCAGGTCGCCGAAGCGGGTCGGGCGGTACTTGCGAGCCGTGACGAGATAGCGCTGATCGGACATGGAGCGGGGGAAGTGGCGTGCCGCAACATACCCCCGGCGGCGGGGGCCATCAAGTGAAAACCGGGGTCAGGTGCGGCCCGTCAGCACACATCTTGTTGCAGGCATAGGTATATGTTATAATACGTGTGTGATTCGATGGCCGTTTTCAGCCAGTCGCCGCTATTATGCTCCGGGACAAAACCCTCCGCAAGCTCGAAATCCTGGCCGCCGCAGCCCGCTACGACGTGTCGTGCTCGTCGAGCGGAGGCAAGCGCAAGGGCTCGAAAGACGGGCTGGGCAGCGTGACGGGCAACGGCATCTGCCACACCTTCACCGCTGACGGGCGGTGCGTGTCGCTCCTGAAAATTCTCTTCACGAACGTCTGCATTTTCGACTGCGCCTACTGCGTGAGCCGCCGCAGCAACGACGTGCCGCGCGCCGCCTTTACCGTCGAGGAAGTGGTGACGCTCACGATGCACTTTTACCGCCGCAACTACATCGAAGGGCTGTTTCTGTCGTCCGGCATTTTCAAGAACGCGGACTACACGAACGAGCGCCTGGTGCAGGTGGCGAAGACGCTCCGGCAGGTGCACCGCTTCAACGGTTACATCCACCTCAAGGTGATTCCGGGGGCAAGCGCCGAACTGGTGGAGGAGGCGGGCCGCTGGGCCGACCGGCTCAGTGTGAACCTGGAGATTCCGTCTGAGGAGCACCTCAAAAAAGTGGCCCCTGAAAAGGACTACGACTCGGTGCTGACGCCCATGCGCGTGGTGCGCGACGGCATAGCCGAGTACGCCTACGAGCGCACGCGGTCGGCGCGCGCGCCTGTTTTCGCGCCGGCAGGCCAGAGCACGCAGCTCGTGGTGGGGGCCACTCCGGAAAGCGACCGCACCGTGCTGACGCTCGCCGACGGACTGTACCGCGAGCAGGGCTTGCGGCGCGTGTACTATTCGGGCTACGTGCCCGTCTCCGCCGATCCGCGCGTGCCGCGCCAGCCCGCGCCACTGCTGCGCGAGCACCGGCTCTACCAGGCCGACTGGCTGCTGCGCTTTTACCAGTTCAGCGTTTCCGAGATCGTGGACGAGGCAACGCCCGACCTCGACCTGGCGGTAGATCCCAAGCTGGGCTGGGCGCTGCGTCACCCGGAGCAGTT
>CBDUBO010000034.1:0-12190 GCA_965365405.1 uncultured Rhodothermales bacterium
CATCGTGGTGGGGCCGCGCACGGGCAGCCGGGCGGCGTTCTGGCGCAACCTGCTGACCCTGCTGCCCCGGCAGGCGCTTCACGCCTATGCCCTCGGCTTCGTCCACCCGCGCACCGGCGAGGCGGTGCGCTTCGAGGCCCCCCTGCCCGCCGACATGGCCGAGGTGCTCGAAAAGCTGCGCCGGGTGGAGTCTGAGCCCGGGTAAGCCGCCGCGCCGGGCGTGTCCATACGGGATTGGTGCCGGGCTGGAGGGCACCATGCATGGCAGGGCACGGTGCCAGCGCGCAATGAATTGCGCCCCTACGGTTTTGCCATTGACCATCGCCCATTGACCATTCCCTCCCCCTTCTCCCGCTCTTCAGGCGCACCCCGCCGCTGCGCCCCCTATTTTTGGGCGATCAACCCGAACCCATCGTGAGCGCGACGTTTCAGCACATCCCCGGCACCTTCGACGTGCTGCCCGACGGCTACAACAGCGGCGGCAGCCCCGTCGCCTCGTCCGCCGCCTGGCAGTGGGCCGAGGCGACGGTGCGCGAGATCGCCGCCCGCTTCCATTTCGACGAGATCCGCACGCCCATCCTCGAACCGACCGAGCTGATCGCGCGGGGCGTGGGAGACGCCACGGACATCGTGCAGAAGGAGATGTTTGCCTTCGAGAAGGGCGACACGCGCTACGTGCTGCGCCCCGAGGTGACGGCCCCGGTAATGCGCGCCTTTCTCGAACACCGGCTCGACCAGCGCGGCGGCGTGCAGAAGCTGTTCTACATCGGGCCATGCTTCCGCGCCGAGCGGCCCCAGAAAGGCCGCTTCCGGCAGTTCCACCAGTTCGGCTGCGAAGTGATCGGCTCGCCCGACGCCCGCGCCGATGCCGAGACGATCGCGTTTCTGATGGCCGTGTGCCACGCCTTCGGCATCACCGAAACGCGGCTGCGCCTGAACACCCTCGGCGACGCCGACGCGCGTCCGCGCTACCGCGAGGCGCTGCGCGACTACTTCGCGCCCTACGCTGCCGACCTGACCGAGACGAGCCGCAGCCGCCTCGACGCCAACCCGCTGCGCATTCTCGACACGAAGGACGAGCGCGAGCGCCGCCTGCTCGCCGACGCGCCGCGCCTCACCAGCTTTCTGGGAGACGACGCCCGCGACCACTACGATACCCTCAAAGCGCTGCTGGCGGACATCGGCGTGCCGTTTGTCGAAGACCCGTTTCTGGTGCGCGGGCTGGACTACTACGGCCGGACGGCCTTCGAGCTAGAGTCCGACAGCCTGGGGGCGCAGAGCGCGCTGGGCGGCGGCGGGCGCTACGACGGGCTGGCCGAGGCGCTGGGCAGCCGAACGCCCGTGCCGGCGGTGGGCATGGCCGCCGGGCTGGAGCGCTTTTTCCTCGCCCTGCAGGCGGCTGGCACAACAGTGCCCGGGACGCCGCCCCCGGACGTTTTCATCGTCGCGCTGGGGGACGAGGCGCAGCGGTGGGCCTTTGGCGCGGCCCAGAAGCTTCGCGCTGCCGGCCTGCGTGTGGGGTACGACCTGCGCCCCACTTCTGTCAAGGCCCAGATGCGTGAAGCCAACCGATCCAACGCCCCCCACGTCGCCATCGTAGGCCAGGACGAACTGACGGAAGGCGCTGTGCAGGTGAAAAACATGGCCACGGGCGAGCAGACCGCCGTGCCGCTCGGCACCCTCAGCCCTCACCTCACCGCGCTCGCCGCGCCTGCCCGTTAACCTTTCCCCGCGCCCATGTACCCCCGCCTCACCGACGTTCTCTACGACCTCTTCGGCGTCCGCTCGCCTTTTCCGCTCTATTCGTTCGGCGGCATGGTGGCCGTGGCGTTTCTGGTGGCCGCGGCGTTGCTGCGGCGCGAGCTGAGCCGCAAACACCGCGCGGGTGTGCTGCCCCTCGTGGAGGTGCGCGAAAAGACGAAGGATGCGCGCGGGCGCGTGAGCACACAGCTCAACCGGGTGGACCCGAGCTACGTCACGGGCACCATCACCATTCTGGCGCTCGTGGGCGGCATCGCCGGGGCCAAGCTGTTCCACATTCTCGAAAACCTGGGCGCGTTTGCGCGCGACCCGCTGGGCATGATTTTCAGCGCGGGCGGCCTCACGTTTTACGGCGGCCTCATCGTGGCGGCCGTTGCCATCGTGTACTACGTGCGCAAACGTGGGCTCTACGCGCCCGCCGTGGCCGATGCCGTCGCGCCGGGCCTGCTGCTGGCCTACGGCATCGGGCGCATCGGCTGCTACCTCGCCGGCGACGGCGACTGGGGCGTTTGCTCCAACCTGGCCAACAAGCCCGCGTGGCTGCCCGGATTTTTGTGGAGCGAGACGTTTCCGCGCAACGTGATGGGGCCGAACCAGACGCCTGTCGAGGTCATTTCCTACACCGCCGCCGAGATGCAGGCCGCGGGAATGGACGCTTCCGTGTGCGCCGGTGCTACGGGCGTCTTCCCCACGATGCTCTACGAGTTCGCCATGTGCGCGGCGCTTTTCGGGGTGCTGTGGGCGCTGCGCAAACATCCCTTCCGCGCGGGCTGGCTGTTCGCGCTCTACCTCGTCTTCACCGGCCTGGAGCGGTTCGTCATCGAGCAGATTCGCATCAACAACGTGTTCGAGTTTCTGGGAATGACCGTCACCCAGGCCGAGGTGATCTCCGTCGTGCTGATGCTGCTGGGCGCTGCCGGGCTGGCGCTGACGTGGAAAAAGCGTGCGCCGCAGCCCGCGCCCACGGCGGCCTGATGGCGAACAGCTTGCTCAAAGAGGCCCTCGCGCACGCACTCGAAAAGATGGAGGCGTGGGAAGCCTCCTTCCGTCCGTTCCCGGCACATCCGGCAGGCGCGGTGGAAGCGGAAGCGCTCTACGCCGCCCTCGACCGCTACACCGACAGGCTGCGGGGCAACTACCCGTTTTTCCACCCGGACTACGCCGGCCAGATGCTCAAGCCGCCCCACCCGGCGGCGGTGGCGGGCTACGTGGCGGCGATGCTCGTCAACCCCAACAACCACGCGCTCGACGGCGGCCCGCCCACCAGCGAGATGGAAAAAGAGGTCGTGCAGAAGCTGGCGGCCATGTTCGCGTTGCCTGCGGACGCCCTGGGGCACCTCACCAGCAGCGGCACCATCGCCAACCTGGAGGCGCTGTGGGTGGCTCGCCAGCTCCACCCCGAAAAAGGCATCGCCGCGAGCGAGGCGGCACACTACACCCACAGCCGTATGGCGCAGGTGCTGGGCGTACCCTTCCACGCCGCCGCCGCCGACGCGCGCGGCGCACTCGACCTGGACGCGCTCGAAGCGCTGCTGCGCCAGGGGAACGTGGGCACCGTCGTTGCCACGGCGGGCACGACGGGCCAGGGCACCGTGGACCCCATCTCCGACCTGGTGCCGCTCGCCCGGCGCTATGGCGCGCGGGTACACGTGGACGCGGCCTACGGGGGATTCTTTTCCCTTCTCGCGCACGCCCACAGCCCCGACCTCCGGGAAGACGTGGCGGCGCACTTCCGCGCCATCGGCGGCTGCGACTCGGTGGTGGTGGACCCGCACAAGCACGGCCTTCAGCCCTACGGATGCGGCTGCGTGCTATTCCGCGACCCGTCCGTGGGGCGCTTCTACGTCCACGACTCGCCCTACACATACTTCACCTCCAGCGAGCTCCACCTGGGCGAGATCAGCCTGGAGTGCAGCCGCGCCGGCGCCGCTGCCGGGGCGCTCTGGCTCACGCTCGAAGTGCTACCCCTCGAAGCGGCACGTGGGCTGGGGCCGATGCTCGCGGCGGGCCTGCGGGCGTGCCGCCGCTTCACCGCCGCCGCTGAACGCGCCGCCCCATTCGTGGCGCTCAACGCCCTGCCCGACCTCGACATCGCCGTGTACGCACCGCGCGCGGCGACGGCAAGCCAGGTAGATGCCCTTTCGGCGCGCCTCTTTGCCGGCGCCATGCAACTGGACGAGCCGATCTTCGTGAGTCTGTTCCGCACGGATACCACCCGCCTCGCCGCCGCCCTGCCGGGCGTCGTGGCTGATCAGCCGCACGCGCGCGTGTTGCGCAGCGTGCTCATGAAGCCCGAACACGAGCTGGAAGCCGAAGGGCTGGTGTCGCGCCTCGCCGCGCTGGCTGCCGCCTGAGGGGTGCCTACCCCTCGCTCCGCACCGTCCAGACGCGCTCGACTGGACGCGACGTTTCGAGCGCCTCGGCCAGTTCGTCCTCCGACGCGAACGTGAGTTGCCGCAGGAGATGGGTGTCCACGCGCACCTCGAAGGCCTCCACGCCATAGGGCCACGGGTCCACGCCCAGGGTGCCGTCGCCGCGCTGCCAGGTGAAGTAGCGCTGCCCGCCGATGGCCTCGACCTCGACGCGACGCTCGCCGAAAGGAAGCTGCCGGCAGCAGAGGATAAGCGAGAAGGTGTCGCCCCAGAGCAGGTGGGCGTAGTCTGCCTGCACGTCGCGCTGCCGCACGCCCAGCGAACGCCGCCACTGCCGCCGCTGCGCGGCCTGACGCTCCAGCAGCCCGCGCAGCGGCGCTTCTTCGCGTTTTCCATAGAGGTGGGCAACGTGTGACGACACGAGCAGGCCACTCCACGCGCTCTGGTGCCACGCCCGCCGCACGGCGCGCTCAGACTGCGCTACCAGGTCTTCGACGGGCGTTTCCTCGAAGTGTAGCGGCGTGCCGAGCGAGGTCAGACGCTGGCCCGGCTCCCACTCCTGCCACCCGTTGTCGTGCTGCGCCGTCGCTGCGAGCAGTTCCGTCCACCGTTCAGGCCGCCCGGCAGGATTCCAGGGCGCGATGAGTTGGGCGGCCAACAGGGCGTGGGCGCGCTGGTACACGACCTCCCACCCCTTCTCGGTGCGGTTGCAGATCATGGGCCGGCGTGCTGCTCAGGCGGCCTCGGTGACGGGGGCCTGAAACTCGTCGTAGTGGTCGCGCCGCACCTGCGCGCCCAGCGCTTGCAAGCGGCCCTCCAGGTTCTCGTAGCCCCGATCCAGGTGGTAGATGCGCAGCACCTGCGTTTCGCCGCGCGCCACGAGCCCCGCCATCACGAGGGCCACGCTGCCGCGCAGGTCGGTGCTCATCACCTGCGCACCGCCAAAGTGCTGACCGCCCTGCAGTTGGACGGCGTTGCCCTTGACGCGCGCGTCGATGCCCATGCGCATCAGTTCCGGCACGTGCGCAAAACGGTCGAGGTAGATGTTGTCCCGCACCGTCGAGGGGCCGTTCGCCATCGCCATCATCACCGTCCACTGCGCCTGCAGGTCGGTGGGGAAGCCGGGGTAGATTTCAGTTTCGACGGAGACGGGCGCGATCTCGCCGGTGGGCGTCACCGTCACGCGGTCGCCGCTGATGTCGAAGGGGATGCCCGTCTGCCGAAAGGCTTCGAGAAAGGCGCTGCCCAGGTGTTCAGGCGCGGCTTCGGTGATGGTGATGGGCTGGCCGGGCGCGCCCGCCATCGCCGCCGTAATCATGAACGTGCCCAGTTCGATGCGGTCGGGCGTATTGCGGAAGTGGACGGGCCGCAGCGCGTCCACGCCCTCGACCTCGATGGTGTCCGTGCCCAGCCCGCTGATGCGCGCGCCCATCTGCTGCAACATCTCGCCGAAAACGACCACGTCCGGCTCCATGGCCGCGTTCTCGATGCGCGAGCCGCCCCGCGCCCGCACCGCGGCCAGCAGCAGGTTCACCGTTGCGCCGACGCTTGAAGGCTCCAGCCGGAACGTGCCGCCGGCCAGCCGCCCACCGGGCGCTTCGGCAACCACGTAGCCTTCTTCGAGCGACACCTGCGCGCCGAACGCCTTGACGCCTTCGATGTGCAGGTCTACGGGGCGCGGGCCCCAGGCGCAGCCGCCGGGAAGCGACACGCGGGCGCGCCCGCAGCGGCCCAGCAGCGCGCCCAGCATGTAAAACGAAGCCCGCATCTTCTTGACCAGTTCGTAGGGCGCTTCGGGGTGATCCACGCGCGTGGCGTCGAGCGTGAGCCGATGCGCCCCTTCGTCGAAGGTGACGTGGGTGCCCGACACACGCAGCACGTTGCTGAACGTGTACACGTCGCGCAGCACGGGCACGTTGTCGAGCGTCGTGGTGCCCTCGCCCAGCAGGGCGGCAGACATGAGGGGAAGCGCGGTGTTTTTGGAGCCGCCTACGGGGATGGTGCCCCGCAAAGGATGGCCTCCTTCTATGACGAACTTGTCCAAGGTTTGAGCAGGCTTAACGGAGTAGAGGGTGGTTTGCACGAAAGTAGCCGGGTACTGATGGGCAGGGTGTGGCGTAGAAATAGGCACGCGCGAACGCCCTTCCCCACGCTTGCTCCCCTCTCTACATGAATATTACAGGGCATTCCATTCTTCCCCATTGCTCGCTTGTCCGCCGCCCCGTTTCAACAAGCCGTCTCGTATGATCTACCTCGACCATGCCGCCACAACACCCCTCGCCGATGAGGTGCTGGAGGCGATGCTGCCCTTCTTAAAGACGCACTACGGCAACGCGTCGTCGGTACACCGCGTAGGGCGGGCCGCGCGCCACGCCGTGGAAGACGCGCGCGCGCGCGTGGCCGCCGTGCTACGGGCTGAGCCGGGCGAGATCATCTTCACCAGCGGTGGCACCGAGGCCGACAACCTCGCCCTGCGCGGGCTGCTGCACCCGGGCGACGGGCTGATTACGGGCGAAACCGAGCACGAGGCCATCCGCCGCACCGCCGAGGCGCTTGCCGACGCTGGCTGCGACGTGCGCCTGCTGCCGCCTGGGCCGTCCGGTACGGTCGAGGCACACGCGGTGGTTGCCGCCCTCACGCCCCACACGCGTCTCGTCTCCCTCATGCACGTCAACAACGAAACGGGGGCCATCACGGACATGCGGGCCGTGGCGGACGTGTGCCAGGCGCACGGCGTCTTTTTCCACACCGACGCGGTGCAGAGCGCAGGCCACCTCCCGCTCGACGTAGCGGCGATGGGGGCGGATTTGCTCACGCTCTCCGGCCACAAGATCAATGGGCCTAAGGGGGTGGGCGCGCTTTACGTGCGCGGCGGCGTCCCACTCAGCGCGGCAGCGACGGGGGGGCAGCAGGAGCGCGGGCGGCGCGGCGGCACAGAAAACGTGGCAGCCATCGTGGGCTTCGCGTGCGCACTCGAACGGGCCGCGGCCTTTCAGGAAGCGTGGGCCGCGCAGCTGACGCTGCTTAAGGCCCGGCTGCTATCCGGGCTGCGCGCGCGGCTGGGAGATCGCTTCGTCGTCAACAGTCCCGCGACGGGCAGCCCGCACATTCTCCACCTTGCCTTCCCTCCTGCCCCTGATCCTGTCGACGGTGAGATGCTGCTCCTCAACCTCGACCTGGAAGGTGTGATGGTGTCCGCAGGATCGGCGTGCACGAGTGGCGCGCTCAGTCCCAGCCACGTGCTGCTCGCGCTTGGACACGACCGCGCCACGGCAAGCGCCGCACTACGCTTCTCGCTCGGGCCCGACACGACGGAGGCAGACGTGGATGCTGCCGCCGACGCACTCTACCGCGTGGCGCGGCGCATGAATCTCATTTCCTGACCCCTCACCGGGTAGAGGCAGGCAGCGCGAGCGCTGGGCCGGAGGCCGCCACGGCGTCAAAGTTGAACAGGGAGGCGCGCACGGGCTCCAGCAGTCCCTCCCCTTCCATGCGCGGCAGCAGGCGGTCACGCTGGGCAGCAAAGGCCGGCATCAGCTTCTTGTCGATGGGGGGCATCTCCGGGCCCAACTCTTTGCGGTGATCCACCTGCACGCCGTTTTTCCAGAACCGGAAGCACACGTGCGGCCCCGTGGCCAGCCCCGTCGAGCCGACGTAGCCGATCACGTCGCCCTTCTGCACGCGCGCGCCGGCGCGGATGCCCTTGGCAAAACGCGACATGTGGAGGTACTGCGTCTCGTACGTGCGGTCGTGGCGGATTTTGACGTAGTTGCCGTTGCCGCGCGTGAACGACGCCGCCGACACGACACCGTCGCCGACGGCGAGGATGGGCGTGCCGCTGGGCGCGGCGTAGTCCGTACCCAGGTGCGCCTTCCACCGCTTCTGAACGGGGTGGAAGCGGCGCAACGTGAAGCCGGAGGTGAGGCGAGAGAACTTCAGAGGCGACTTGAGAAAGCCATTCTCAAAGCTCTTGCCCTCGGCGTCGTAGTAGCCTACGCGCCCGTCGTGTTCGAAGCGGAAGGCCTCGTAGTCACGCCCGCCGTGCTTGAGGCGCGCGGCCAGCACGCGACCCGTGCCCACGACGCGCTCGCCGATGCGCTCCTCTTCAAAGACGAGGGCGATCTCGTCGCCCTTCTGGAGCCGGTGGAAGTCCACCTGTGCGGCGAAGATGCCGGCCAGGTGCGTGGCCAGGTCGCCCGAGGCGCCCAGGTCGTCGAGCGTGGCGTAGAGCGAGTTGCGGATGGTGCCGTTGACGACGCGCTCGACCTGCTGGACGGGATGCGCGTGCAGGCGGACGGTGGCCGTACCGTCGAGAGGGAAGACGAGGTACTGACGACTGTCCACTTCATAGATGGCGTGGTGGGGCTGGCCGTCGCGGCGGTACACGTGCCACGTGTTGCCCGCCCGCAACATCACGCTGCCGAGCACGCCGCCGTCCGTCTCGCTCATCGCGGCCCAGACCTCGGCTCCAACGCCCTGCTCCGCCAGGAGCGCGGCGAACGTCTGTCCCGAGGCGACCTTCTTCGTTTCGACGGTGAAGGCGCGGCTCGAAAAGCCGAAGGCGTCGAGCGTCGCCGGGGCTTCTGCCTTCTCGGGAAGCGGCAAGAGGGCCATCTGCACCCCCAGTTCGGGGCGCTGGTCGGCACGGAAAACGGCGATGAGGACGAGGGCAAAAGCTGCCGCAAGTGTTCCGATCAACCACAATCTCGATTGCATCATGAGTCCTGTTTTGCGCGGGTTTACGTACCCGAAGCTCATGCATTACACGAGCTTCGTTACTCGTCTGTAAGGTAATGGAAGGTTACAGATCAAGCAACGTGCCAGCGGGATTTCCAGGATTTCCTGCCTTTCTCGGCCGGGTGCCGCCTCTCGTGCACCTCAGTTCTGCGGTGCCTGCTTTTCAGGAATCCAGGCCACCTCAGGGGTACCCAGCCGGTGGTTCACCCAGCGCGCCAGCACGAACAGCAGATCGGACAGCCGGTTGAGATAGATGAGGGCGTGCTCGTTGAACGCCTCGTGGAGCGCCGCTTCCACCGTCAGGCGCTCGGCGCGGCGGCAGACCGTCCGGGCCAGATGAAGCTGCGCCGCCGCGGGGTGACCGCCGGGCAGGATGAAGTGCTTGAGCGGCGGCACGCCTCCCTCGAAGCGGTCGATGTCGCGTTCGAGCGCCTCAATCATACCGGCCTCGATGCGCGGCACGAAAGGTTTGGCCTCGACGGCGGTAGCCAGGTCGGCCCCCAGCACGAACAGTTCGTGCTGCACGCGCCCCAGCACCGCCGCAGCCTGCCCCGCCTCGGGCGCGCCTTCGAGCGCGGCCAACACCACGCCCAGCACCGAGTTGGTTTCGTCCACGGTGCCGTAGGCTTCGATGCGCGGGTGGCTCTTGGCAACGCGCTCACCGCCGAACAGGCCGGTCGTGCCCTGGTCGCCGGTGCGGGTGTAGATCTTCATGGGAAAGGACCTTCGGCCTGGAGGGATAACCGGCGGGTGGAACCCATGGGCGCACCGCGTCTAAACGGCCCGCCCATCTCCCACCGCTATGTCAGCCCAGAAGATACGCCTCGCCCTGCTGCTCGCCGTCCTCGTCGCGGGCTGCGACAGCACGAGTTTGCAGGACGAATTTGCCCGCGCCGCCGGGCGCACGCCGGAAGGCTACACCGCTACCGACCGCGACGGCCAGGTGTCCAGCGAAGACCCGGACGACTGGCGCACCGCGCCTTTTTTTGCGGGCAAGGTGCGCGTCGAACCGCCGTTCCCCAACCCTACCACGGGTCAGAGCGTCACGCTCACCGTCACACTGCTGGAATTCGGGGCCGCGCCGGGCGGCGTCAGTCTCCAGGCCCGGCGCAGCAACGGCACCTTCGCCACGCTCGACGTGCTGCGCGAGGACGCGCCTGGCACCTACCTGCTCACGTTCAGCCCGGCCCTCGTGGCACGCGCCGGCCTCGTCCGCCTGTTTCTTTTTGACAGTGCGGGCGAGATCATTTCTTACGGCGACGTGCTCATCAACTGAGCGCTTCCCCGGCGGCGCGCTTTGACGATGTGGCAACGTGGACACCGGGGCGTATCCGGCGGGTTTGCAGAGCCAAACCCACCACCATGATTCTTCGCCACATCGGATACGCCTGCCAGAACATGACGCTCGGCACGCGCAGCCGCACGGTGCGGCTGGCCAACCTCCGCACCGAGACGATCATCCCCGTCATCGCGCAGAACCTGGACGACGTGCTGGCCGCGCTCCAGTGGAACGTCTCGCAGGGCCTGTCCTTTTTTCGCATCTCGTCCGACCTCATCCCCTTCGGGTCGCACGCACAGTTTCCTTTCGACTGGGAGGAAGCCTTTGCCTGGAAATTCGACGAACTCCGGCGCTACGTGAAGGCGCACGACCTGCGCGTGACGAGCCACCCCGGACAGTACACGGTGCTCAATTCGCCCCGCCCGGAGGTCGCCGAGGCGGCCATCGAAGAGCTGACGCATCAGGCGCAGGTCATCAGATTGATTGACCCGGCGGGCACGATGACGCTGCACGTGGGCGGCGCGTACGGCGATAAGCCGGCAGCCCTGGAGCGCTTCGAGCAGAACCTAGAGCGACTACCCGACCTGGCCCGCGATCGGCTCACGCTCGAAAACGACGACACCACGTGGGGTTTTCAGGAAGTGCTGGCACTCTGCCAGCGCACCGGTCTGCCGATGGTGGCCGACTTGTTCCACCACCGCGTTTTCCCCGGCGATCAGCCCTGGGAACGCGACATCGTAGCGTTGCTTGGCGCGGCAGCCGACACATGGGGCAAGCGTGTACCCAAGCTGCACCTGTCGTCTCAAAAACCCGGCTCGCGCACCTCTCACGCCGACTACCTCGACATGGACGACGTGCAGGTGCTGCTCGACCTGATGGCCCAGGTGCCAGGAGATAAACCCTACGACCTCATGCTGGAGGCCAAGTATAAGGAGCAGGCTGCCCTGGAGGTGCAGCGCTACGTGCAGACCGGCGAGGTGCCGGCGCGTTCAAGTCCGATGGCGGACGCAGAGGCGTGAAGCGCTGAACCGGCGCGTCAGCGCAGCAGCGTGACCTGGCGCGAGGTGACGCCCTGCTCAGTTTCGACGCGGTACACGTAGAGGCCCGCCGGAAGCCCGCGCGCTTCGATGGCGAAGACGCGGCTTTCCCCCGCCAGCATCGCGCCGCGGTACAACTCCTGCACCTTCTGGCCGAGCAGGTTGTACACTTCCACGGTTACCTCCTGTGCCTTATCCACCGTCACAGAGAAGCGCGACGCCACCTGGAACGGGTTGGGGCTGGCGGCGGACACCGCTACCGTGCTGCGCCCCTCGGCCTGAGGGGCACGCTGCGCCCAGGCAGTACCGGCCATGCTGAGGGTGAGCATGACGAGCAGAAGGGCAAACTGTAGCAGATTTCGCATAGCGGTCGGAGCCCTGAGTGGGCAGTCGGTTTTAAGCTTAGCGACGAAGGAGGTTTCAAACCACCCCTCGCTGCTTTTTCGCACGCTGTATAACAAACACCCTGCCGCCTTTTCCGATGCCTCTCGCTACCCTTCTCGTTCTGCTGGCATTTTTCACGCCTGATACGCCGTCGCTGACGGCGGCACAGGTAGCCGGCACGATGGTCGTGGACGGGCGGCTGGACGAGCCAGACTGGCAGCAGGCGGCCCCGGCCACGGATTTTTCGCAGGCAGCTCCCCTCGAAGGCGCGCAGCCCTCGCAACGTACAGAGGTACGTGTCCTCTACGGCACGACCGCGCTCTATGTAGGCGCGCGGCTCTACGATACCGAGCCACAACGCATCGAACAGGTGCTGGGGCGACGCGACGAGTACAACCGAGCCGACTGGTTCACCGTCTCCCTCGACAGCTACCTCGACCGCAAAACGGCCTTTTTCTTCGGTGTCAATGCTGCGGGTGTGCAGGTGGACGGCGTGCTCGCCGATGGAGAGGACCTCTCCTGGGACGCGCTCTGGTCGTCCGCTGTAACCGTGGACGAGCAGGGGTGGACGGCTGAACTCCGTATTCCCTACAGTATGCTGCGCTTTACGAACGCGCCCG
>CBDUBO010000035.1:0-12091 GCA_965365405.1 uncultured Rhodothermales bacterium
CGGTTCATCCCCGCGTGTGCGGGGACAGGACTAAAAAGTACGTCAAAGAACCCGGTTCGGACGCCAAACGGACACGATAGGGTCAAAAACGTCTCTGCACTCAGATTACGCTATCTGGCCCATCGATTCCAGTGCCGCCCTCCTCTCCTTGCGCCGCATTGAAACGCGGATTCGGGTCGGGCTCCAGCATCAGCCACATGCCGTCGTAATCCATCGGAATGCGCCCCTTCGGCTGGTGCGCCCGCAAATCGAAGCCCTGCTCGCTCGCTGCGCGCCACACCATGAGCACGCTGCCTTCGTCGGCGCGCTTGACGGCACGCTCCCACAGCGCCTCGCGCACCCGCTCGGTGACGCGCCCGACGAACACGCCCGTCCGCACCTCGATGAGCCACCGGCTCAGATCTCCCCGCACCGAGCGGGCCACGCGCTCCAGGATGAGAACCGTCATAGCACCTCGAAGTCTGTGCCCGTCGCCCCGTCGCCACCGGCCCCATCGCCACCGGGAGGCGTCCACCAGGGCGTGGGCAGCGCGGGATCTTCGTCCGGGTCGAAGCCATCGGGAAGGGGCGCGTCGTCCGAAAGGTCGAGCACGGCTTCGATGTCACGCACGATGCGGCTCATGAGGCGCATCTGGCGGAAGGCGTTCCGCATCCGGTGGCGCACCGTCTGTTCGAGCTTCTCCGCCCCCTCAGCGACCGCAGCAAAGGCGACCGGCACCGACATCTGCGTCTTGTAGAGATCGGCGATGTCGTAGGCAAACGAGAGTTGCTTGCCCTGGTGGATAAAGCCGAGCGCCGGGCTGTAGCCCGACGACAGGATCGCCGCGTGCGCCACGCCGTGCAGGCACGCGTTGGCCGTCGAGAGGGCCCGGTTGACCGGGTCGGTGGCGTCCCACGCATCGCGGTCGTAGCGGCGGCGCGTCCACGCGATGCCGTAGTGCCGCGCCGCTTCCGCGTACGCCGCCCGCACCCGCGCGCCCTCCTTGCCCCGGATCTGCTCGATGGTGAGGTCTGGCGGCAGCGGCTCCTGGAAGCGCGTCCGGTACATGCGCTCGACGACCGCCAGGCGCTTGTCCGGGCTGGACGAAAGCGCGGCTTGCTGCATGAGCTTGTACGCCTTGTGCGTCTCGCCGAGGCCCTGCGCGTAGCACCGCACCGCCGCCTCGCCCGTCCACACGATGAGGCACCCCGCACGCGTGAGCGTCGAAACGGCGGCGTGCGTCACGGCCGAGCCCGGGCCGAGCAGGAGGGCCGTCAGGCTCGCCGCCGGCAGCACGCGCCGGCCGAGTTTGTCGATAAACTCGATGCCGAGCGCGGTTTGTTCGAGGCGTCCGCGTTCGACGTAGAGAAACGAGACCGAGTCTTCGAGGCGCGGCAGATCGCGCAGAGCTTGAGGGATCACCGGCGCAAGCAGGATAACCAGAAGGCAGCGTACGCACCCGGATTTTTGCTGCCGGACATCGCGCGTCCGATACGGTATGCCGACGGCGTATCCTCCGTATTCCACGTCTCTCTACTGCCCCGATGTCTCCTCTCGAAACCCTCCGCCGACTTCTCGACACGGGAGCCGAGCCTTCCTACGCCGATCTCACCGAACGTCTCGACCTTTCCGAGCGCCAGGTGCGCCGCCTGCTCGACGGGTTGCGCGCGCAGGGGGTGCCCGTGCGGCACCGCTACGACGGCTCTACCAAACGCTTTTTTCTACCCGAGGAGGCGCAGCAGCACACGCTCTCCGGCCTCGCCTTCGACGCCGACGAAGTGCGCGCGCTCGCCATCGCCGCCTCGGCCAGCCGCGCCGCCCTGGCCCGAACCCCTTTCGCCCCCCACATAGAACGCGCCTTCGGCAAGCTGCTCGAACACACCGCCCCCGTGACGCTCGTCTTCGAGGTAGATGCCGCCCAGCACGCCTGGCACTTCGAAGAAGCGCACTTCGGAGACATCGAAGCTTCGACGTTCGAGACGATCACGAAAGCGCTCGAGGAGCGCCGCGAAGTGGTGATGGATTACGACGCCGCCAGCACGAAAGAACTCACCGAAAACCGCTGCGTGCGCCCTTACTGCCTGGTCCGTCGCGGGCGCGCCCTCATGCTCGTTGCCTGGTGCTGCCTGCGGGGCGAGAAGCGCAATTTTGCTCTCGAAGGCATCCAGCGCATTAGCATCACCGAGCGGTATTTCAGCCTCCCCGATGACTTCGACCCCGCGCTGGAATTCCGCGACGCGATGGGGGCCGTCAACAGCGGCGAGGTCGAGGTGGTACGCCTGCTCGCCGAGCCCGACCGCGCGCCCTACTTCCGCCGCCGCAACTACATGGTGAACCAGCAGATCGAGGAGGAGCGTGCTGACGGGCGGATCGTCGTCTCGTTCGAATCGCAGGGCGTGGACACCGAAGTGCTCTCGTTCGTGCTGAGTTGGGGCGCGGGCGTGACGGTGCTCGAACCGGCGTCGCTCGCCGGGCGCGTGCGAGAGGAAGCCATGCGGATGGCGGCGCGGTACGAATGACGGGAGCATTTGGGATTCTGGATAGCGCTTCGGACACGTTTCGTCCGGGCAGGCCGGTGCCCCGGCGTTGCTTGCGTCGAAACAACCCGCCACGCATGCAAGCCTCTCCGCTCAAGCTCACCCCGTCGTCGCTGGCCTACGGGCTCGACTGCCCGCGCTGCTTTTACCTCCAGGCCCGCCTCGGGCTGGCCCAGCCGCGTATGCCGTTTCCCCGCGTGTTCGAGAAGTACCACAAAGCGCTGCAGGACTACTTCACCGGGCGCTGCCCGTCCCACCTCGCCCCTACCCTGCCCACAGGCCAGTGCGTGGCGCGCGAGACGTGGACGGAGTCGGCCCCCATCGTGCGCCCCGGCCACGAGGCCACGCCCGTGTTTTTCAAGGGCCGCCTCGACCACCTCTTGCAGTTCGACGACGGTACCTACGGCATCGTGGACTACAAGACCGTCGAGATCGGGATGCTCGACCGGCGGCGCTACGCGTGGCAGCTCCACGCCTACGCCTGGTCGCTCGAACAGGCCGCGCCGGGTGCGGTGCGGATCGGAAAGATCAGCCGACTGGGTCTGTTATGTCTGGAACCCGTACGCCTATCTTCTTACGCACACGGCGAGAGCGCCGAAGCCGAACTCAGGCCCGTGTGGGTGGAGGTCGAGCGCCGCGACGACGCCTTCGGCGCGTTTCTCGACCGCGTGATTGGTCTGCTCGAACGCGCGATGGTGCCGGCTCCTTCCGCGTCGTGCCCCACCTGTACCTACCTCACCCGCCGCCATGCCCTCCGCCTCACCTGACGCGCCTGACGCCCGGCAGGCCGAGCCGTGGCAGTTGTTCTGGGCCAAGACCGACCGAGACGGCACGCTGGGTGCCGGGCCTGAGTGGACGCGCCCGCTCTGGGCGCACCTGCTCGACGTGGCGCACACGGCGCTGCTGCTCTGGGAAACGTTTCTGCCCAGAGGCCTGAAACGCACCGTGGCCGCCGCGCTCGGGCTGACCGTCGAAGAAGCCGGGCGCTGGCTCGCGCTTCAGATCGGTCTGCACGACCTGGGCAAGGCCATTCCCTCGTTCCAGCTCGCCCTCGAACGCGCTCCGCACGTGGAGGCGCTGCGGCGGCGCGGCTTCACCCTGACCGGAGCGCCCGAGCCGCGCGTGCATCACGGTCACGCAAGCATCGCGCTCCTCTACCGCACGCTGCCGGACGATGCAAAAAAGAGCAAGGTGCTGCGCTTTCACGAGGCGCTTTACGCCGCCATCGGCTTTCACCACGGCGTGCTGATGCACCGGGCCCAATGGCAGCGACTGGCGCACTCGGACGAGGGACACCGGAAGCTGGGCGGCGATAGCTGGCAGCCGCATCAGGAAAAGCTGCTGCGCGAGGTGCAGCAGACGTGGACGGCGCGCTATGGAGCGGCGGCACCCACGCGCGAGGTGCCCGCCACCGCGCCGTGGCTGCTCGCGCTCATGGGCCTGGCGACGGTGGCCGACTGGCTGGGCTCGATGGCCGAGGCGTTCGACAAAGACGTGCCCGGCGAACCGACCAGCTACCTCGACGCGAGCCGAGAGGGAGCCACGCGCGCGCTCGCACGCGCCGGGTTCAACCTGCCCGCGCAGGTGCGGGCACGTCCGTTCGCCGACCTCTTCCCTGCACTTGCAGGCTTCGGCGTGCGGCCCGTCCAGCAGGTGCTCGCCTGTCTGCCGTTGCCCGAGAATACCGGCGAAGCCACGCTCACGCTCGTCGAGGCACCGACGGGAGAGGGCAAGACGGAAGGCGCGTTCGTGCTGGGCGCGCGTCAGCAAACGCGCTCGGGGCCGGGCGGCGGTTTCTACCTCGCCCTCCCCACGCAGGCCACCGCCAATGGCCTCATGCCTCGCGTACTCGCCTTTCTCGAACAGGCTCACAGCGGCCCCGCCGCCTCGTTCCGCCTCGCCTACGGACGCGCCGAACTCCACGAGCAGGCCCGCGCCCTCCTCGCCGACCCCGCCAGCCTCCTCGGGGTGTCGGACGACGACGGCGAAGCTCCCCGGAAGGCACAGGCGCGCACACTTACCTGGTTTCTCCAGAGCAAGCGTGCCCTCCTCGCCCCGTACGGGCTGGGCACCGTCGATCAGGCGCTCCTCGGGGTGCTCTACGCGCGGCACTTTTTCGTGCGCCTGTTCGGGCTGGCCGGAAAGACGGTCGTGGTGGACGAGGTACACGCCTACGACGTGTACACGGGCCGCCTGGTGCTGGCGCTGCTGCCGTGGCTGCGCGCGCTGGGCTGCCACGTGATTCTTCTGTCGGCCACGCTCCCCGCACGCCTCCGCGCCGAGCTTTTCGAGGCGTGGAACGCGAAGGCCCGGATGCCCGGCCTACCCACGTCCGAAGCCAGCAGCTACCCGGCAGTGTGGCAGGTGGCGGAGGGGCAGGTGCGTGTGTGGGCAGGCAAACAGGATGGCCTGACGGCTGCGTGGACGCAGCACGCCCACATCGAGCGTGGCGACCCCGATCCCGAGCAGGTCGCCGGAAAAGTCCTCGCAGCCATCGAGGCTGGGGCCGTCGTCACAGTTGTGTGCAACACCGTGGACCGTGCCCAGAAGGTTTTTCGGGAGATCGAAGGGCGGGCCGGGCACCTGCTGGGCGAGGACGACCTCGTGCTGCTCCACGCGCGGTTCGTGCGGCGCGAGCGCGAAAGGCTCGAAAAACACGTCGTGGGCTACCGCACCGAGGTAGGCGACTGGGTGCCGGGCCGCTTCGGCAAAGGTCGCCCAAGCGGCCCCGCCGTGCTCGTGGGCACGCAGGTCGTCGAGCAGAGCCTCGACCTCGACGCCGACCTCCTGATGACCGACCTCGCGCCCATTGATCTCGTGCTGCAACGCGCGGGCCGTTTGCACCGCCACGCACGCACCGACCGCCCCGACGCCATCCGCGAACCCTGCCTCGTCTGGCTCTGCCCCGACTTCGCGCCCGGCGCGCTGCCCGACGTGAACGCGCTCAGCGGGGGCGGCCACGTCTACGCCCGCACCGTGCTGTGGCGCACGGCGATGCTGCTGCACGCGCGCGCATCGTGGTCGCTCCCCGCCGACTACCGCCCGCTCATCGAGAGCGTTTACGGCGCGGACGGCGTACCCGCTGGGCTGGGCGAAGCAGAGACCGAGACGTGGCGGAAGTGGGAGCAGAAAGAAGCCGACGCTTCTCGGGATTCGCTGCGCGACGCAAAGGGCCGCGAGATTCCCGCGCCCGGCAAGCTTTACGAGCTGTTCGCCGAGGGCCGCGCGCAGCTTGCCGAGGAAGACGACGAAGAGGCCGCGCGCGCCGTCCGCGCCGCCACGCGCGAGGGTGACAGCGTAGATGTGGTCGTGCTGCACGAGAACGCGGGCGGCGCGCTCTTTCTCGACCCGGATAACGAGATGCCTGCGCCGCTCGACCTTCCGGCACCCAGAAAGCCGCTACCCATCACAAGTGTGCGCGCACTTCTCGGCGCGTCGGTTCGGCTCTCCAGGCACGCCGTCATCCAGCACCTGCGCGCGCAGACGGAATTCGATGTACCCGGCTGGGCAGCCCTCTCCGAAGCAACGCCCTCGCTCCGCAACCTGTATCCCATCGTCCTGAAAAACGGCGCGTGGCGCTGCCCCGGCACCACCGTGCGCTGGCACGACCGCCTCGGCCTCGTCTACGAACCCCCCTGAACCGATGCCTTCTTTCAGCCTGCTCACGCAACCCTGGATTCCCGTCCTCGACGCCCGCACCGACCTGCGCCTCCACTCCGATGCACCCGCCGTGCCGCGCGAATTGGGGCTACGCGAGGCGCTGCTGCGCGCGCACGAACTCCGCGAGGTGGCAGGCGCTACGCCGCTCGAAACTATTGCGCTCTACCGCCTCCTGCTTGCCCTCTCCATCGACGTGTACCAGCGAGAGCCGGACGAGGCTGTGTGGGCCGACCTGTGGCGCGCGGGACGTTTCGACGCGGCACCGCTCGACGCTTATCTGGAGCAATGGGGAGATCGTTTCGACCTGTTGCACCCGGCGCGACCCTTCTACCAGCATCCCACGCCCGACGCGAGCATGACGGGCAAGGACCCGGCTCCGCTCTCCAAGCTGTTTCACGCACAAGCGAGCGGCAACAACGCCACGCTTTTCGGGCACCAGATCGACAGCGAACCGGCGCTGCTCCCGCTGGCCGAAGCCGCGCGCGGGCTCGTGGCCACACACGCCGCCGCGCTGGGTGGTGGCGTCTCGAAGCCGTTCAACTTTTCGCACGCGCCGCTCGTGGGGCGGCTCCAGTTCTGGATTCGGGGCCGCTCCCTTTTCGAGGCGCTGATGTTCAACGCGCCGCCCGATGCAGATGCCCGCATGGGCGCGCAGGGCGACGCACCCGCGTGGCGGCAGCCCCTTCCCGACCCCTACCGGAAGCGGTCGCATCGTGGGATTGCCGACGTGCTCACCTGGCAGGCCCGCCGCCTCACGCTCGCCGTCGCGCAGCGGGACGATGAAACCCTCGCCGCCGGCGTCTACGCCACACAGGGAGACAAGCTCGATCCACAGCCCCTGGACGACCCGCTCACTGCACACGTGATGGGTAAAGACGGCATATTCCCGCTCGGGCTGCGCGCCGACCGCGTGCTGTGGCGCGACGCGACCGTTTTGACCCGCGCGATGGACGCCGAAGGCAAGGCGGCACCCCTGACGTTTCGGTGGGCGATGGCGCGGGCGCCTTACGTGCTACCTGAGCAGGCCGACGAACTGGACGAGGTATTCCGCACCTACGGAGCCGATGCTTTCGGGCTCGTCAACGACCAGGCAAAGGCGGAGCTGTGGCGGCACGTGCGCTTCCCGCTCTACCGCTCCATCTTTACGGATACTGACCGGCACGCGGCGCTGCGCGACGCCCTCGAAGCCGCCGAGCAACAGGTGACGGACAAGAAGAAAGGCCTGCGCCCGGCCATGCGTACGGTGGGTGACTACGCCCTCGCACCGCCTGCGCCCGGCGACGACGGCTACCCGAACAGCGACAGCGGTGCCGTGACGGCGCTCTCCCAGCACCTCGGGGCCGAGCCCCGCTACTGGACTGCGCTCGAAACGCCCTTTTTCGCCTTTCTCGCCCGCCTCGCCGATGCCGACACGCGCGAGGCGCGCACGGCGGCGCTGGGCGCGTGGCGTACCGAGGTCTACCGGGCCGCCCGGAACGCCTTCGATGCGGCGACGAACGCGCTCGCGGGAGGGCCGCGCCAGCTCCGCGCCGTCGCCAAAGGCCGCGTCCGCCTTCAACCCGTCGTTCCCCTCGAAACCACTCCCTGATCCACTCACGCCATGACTGAACCCGTACCCCCTCCTGCCCCTGCCGAGGCCAGAGCATCAGCCGACCCTGCCGAGGCGTTTTTCAAGCACCTCCAGAGCATGAGCTTTGCCGCCCGCGATGGCGACGGCGACGCCCGCGCCCGCCTCGCCCGGCTGCGTCGCTGCCTCGACCGCCGGAGCGCGACCCCCGAGGCGTTCCGCGAGATCGGCCCGGCGCTGCCCCCAAATCTCAGCAGCGACGCGCTCGAGACGTACCTGCTCGTCGCCACGCTCTACGCGCTGCACGCCGCCAGATCCGACGAGCCGTGGTACGGTGGGTACGTCGGCAAGGAAAGCGGCTTCGGCGCGTCGTGCCACGCGGCGCGCGACGGTTCGGGCAGCATGGACGCGCGGTTTTCCGCACTGCTCGACGCCCGGCGCGAAGACCTGCCCTACCGCCTCCGCCAGGCCGTGGCGCTCTGCGCGTCCAAAGAAGTCGGGGTTCGCTACGACAGGCTACTCCGCGACCTCCTCGCCTGGAACGACCCTCATCGCCTGGTGCAGCGTGCCTGGGCGCAGGCCTACTGGGCTCCTCACACCAACTCCTGACCTTTCTCCAACCCTCCAGACCCATGAAAGTCGAACTCCACCTCCTCCAGAACTTCCCGCCCGCCAACCTCAACCGCGACGACACCGGGCAGCCCAAAGACACCGACTTCGGCGGTGTGCGCCGCGCCCGCATCTCGTCGCAGTGCATCAAGCGCTCCATCCGCCAGTCCGGCCCGTTCGAGCGCGCGTTCGCGGACCGCATTGCCAGGCGCACCAAGCAGGTCAAAAAGGTGCTCGTGCCGCGCCTCGTCGAGCGCGGGCACGATGAAGCATTCGCGGGCGACCTCACGGCTGCCGTCCTCGACACCCTGCTCGGATGGGACGCGCAGAAGGACGCCACCAAAGTGCTGTTCTACGCCGGCCCGGAAGAACTCGACCGCCTGGCCGAACTCATTGATGAGCACAGCGAGGCCATCGGGCAGGCGCTCCAGGAGCAGCGCGCGTTGGGCGAGGACGCCGACAAGAAGAAAGCTGACGCCGCCGCGAAAGCCGTAGCCGCCCGTGCCGCCGAAGTGGGCGAGGCGTTCCGCAAGGAGCGGCAGGGGCGCGTGCGCTCGGTCGACGTAGCCCTCTTCGGGCGTATGCTCGCGCAGGTGCCCGGCATGAACATCGACGCGGCCACGCAGGTGGCGCACGCCGTCTCCACGCACGCGCTCGAACAGGATTTCGACTTCTACACCGCCGTGGACGACTTCAAGAGCGAGGACGACGCGGCCGAGGACAAAGGCGCGGGCATGGTGGGCACGACGGGTTTCAACTCGTCCTGCTACTACCGCTACGCCCTCGTCGACGCCGCTCAGCTTGCCCAGAACCTCGCCGAGCGGGCAGGCGAAGTAACCGCCGCCGACCGCGCCCTCGCCGCCGACGTGATCGCCGCGTTTGTCGAGGGGGCTGTCGAGGCCATTCCCACGGGCAAGCAGAACGCCTTCGCCGCGCAGACGCCTCCCTCGCTCGTCATGGCCGTCGTCAAGGGAGAGAACGCCGCGCCGTGGTCGCTCGCCAACGCCTTTGCCACGCCCGTAGGGGCTGAAGAAGGGGTCATCGAAGCCTCGGTGCGGGCGCTCGACAAACAGTGGGACAGCCTGGTGGACATGTATGGCGACGGCGGTGCGCAGGTGTTCGTCAAGGTGGCCAAGCAGGTGGAAGAGGGCGGCGGCACGCTGAAGGCGCTGGCTCCGCACCGCGTGGCCAACGTCCCTGCACTCGTGGACGGCGTGCGGAGCGCGCTCGCAAGCTGGGCGCAGGCATGAGCACGCTCGTCATCCGCCTCACCGGTCCTATGCAGGCATGGGGCCTCTACAGCCATTTCTCCGACCGCGACACGGCCCGCGAACCTACCAAGAGCGGCATCGTCGGGCTGCTGTGCGCCGCGCTCGGCAAGCCCCGTGAAGAGCATCCCGGCGACGGGTTTCCTCTACTGGCCGACCTGGCTGGGCTCCGCACGGGCGTGCGCGTCGACCGCGAGGGGCAGCCGCGCTACGACTTCCACACCGCGCAAAACGTGCTCATCGCCAGTTCGTCGGTGGGCCAGATCGAGAAGGGCAACCCCAAGCTCAAAGACACCGAACCCTCGACGCGGCATTACCTCGCCGACGCCTGGTTTACCGTCGGGCTCGAAGGCGACCGCGCGCTGCTCGAAACGCTCGACCGAGCGCTGGCCGCTCCGCGATGGCCGCTGGCGCTGGGACGCAAGGCGTTCGTGCCCGGTCTGCCCGTGCGCGTGCTGCTCGAAAACGGCCAACCCGCACTTTTCGATACGGCCCTGCTCGCCACGCTCGCCGCGTTCCAGGATCATCCCCGCGTAAACGCACCCCCGACACCCGAGAAGGGCTGGCGCGTCGTGCTGGACGCAGCCTCTCAGGACGAGGGGTTGCGCGACGTGGTGCGTCGTCCACAGCCCGATCACCCCGTGTCGTTCGCGCCGCGCCGCTTTGCTCCGCGCAACGTCATCGAAGGCACGCTCATTCCCACGCGCCATGTACCTGTCTAAGCTATTGCTCAACCGCCACAGCCGCGCCGTACAGACGGATCTCGCCCATCCTTACGAGTTGCATCGCACGCTCGCGCGAGCGTTCGAGACACCGGAGGGCACGGCGTACCGAGAGCACCACGGCGTTCTCTTCCGCGCGGAAGAAGGCGCTGCGCCTGCCTTGCTCGTGCAGAGTCACACGAAGCCCGATTGGGGCGCGCTCCCCGCAGGTTACCTCGACAGAGCGCACGGCCCGAAACCGTTCGAGTTGCGCTTCGGCGAGGGCCAGACGCTTCGCTTCCGGCTCGTAGCCAACCCCACGAAGACGGTCGTTCGGGACGGCAAGAAGCGGCACCTGGGGCTGTTCCGCGACCAACCGGGCGAAGACGGCCTGCCGACGTACTGGGACTGGCTGACGCAGCAGGGCACGCGGTACGGATTCGAGGTCGTCGAGGCACGCGACCAGCCGTTCCGCGCTCCGGGCTCCCGGTGCCGCAATGGCCATGCGTTTCGATCCAAGACCCGCATTCCGTTCGTCGGTGTGCAGTTCGACGGATGGCTGCGCGTGACGGATGCCGAGCGTGTAGCAGAGGCTGTGCGTTCGGGCATCGGAAGGTCGAAGGCGTTTGGCTTCGGCCTGCTGAGTCTGGCCCGCTGACCCTATTGTGTCCGCCTCGCGTCCGAAGTGGCGTTCTCTGACGTATTTTTTAGTCCTGTCCCCGCGCCTGCGGGGATGAACCGCCCCAAGCGATGACCCCTACCCGCTACCCCCGCCTGTCCCCGCGCCTGCGGGGATGAACCGAAAAGGGCAAGGCCGACGCGGCGCTGCTGCGCCCTGTCCCCGCGCCTGCGGGGATGAACCGCCATCGAGGAGCGGCATTACGACCATTTCATCCCTGTCCCCGCGCCTGCGGGGATGAACCGCACGCGGCGGGCGCGAGGCCATCCGGCGCCAGCCTGTCCCCGCGCCTGCGGGGATGAACCGGCGGCTACGCGCGCACGCTCGGCATCGTCGTCCCTGTCCCCGCGCCTGCGGGGATGAACCGCTCACCAAGCAGCAGGCCGATGCCAAACTGGCCCTGTCCCCGCGCCTGCGGGAATGAACCGGTGCCCTTGACGAAGGCGAGGGCGCTGTACCACCTGTCCCCGCGCACGCGGGGATGAACCGTTACACCTGTGCCTCTGCGGCCGCCGCGGCCACGCTGTCGAGCCGGGCGAGGGCGCGGTAGATGGTGCGCTTCGAGACGGGCTTTGCCAGGCGTGCGTTCACGCCGCGGTACAACTCCTCGACCGTCAGCAGCGTGCCGCCGGGTGTGTACTGGCCGCGCAAGTCGCGCACCAGGCGCGCCACCACGTCCACCTTTGCGGGTCGCCCGATCCTTTTGCCCTTGCGCCGCGCCGTCTCCTGCCCCGCCTTCGTGCGCTCCGAAATGCGCCGCGCCTCCCACTGCGCCACGTACGCGAGCACCGTCAGGAGTACGTCGCGCACGAGTTCGTTTTCGCTGGAGAGGTATTCCTCG
Organism: uncultured Rhodothermales bacterium; assembly: GCA_965365405.1. Lineage (GTDB taxonomy): Bacteria > Bacteroidota > Rhodothermia > Rhodothermales > BA12 > CBDUCD01. The sequence goes on from CBDUBO010000035.1 coordinate 11,842, forward strand.
GTGAACGAGTGGAAATGCACGCCGTGCGCTTCGAGGCGCTGGAGGTAGCCAATCGTGGCGCACGTGCCCTCGCACGTGAGGCGGTCGAGGCTCCACACGACGAGCACGTCGAACTCGCGCCGGGCGGCGGCTTTCAGCATCGCATCGAGGCCGGCGCGCTCGGCGCGCCCCCGCCGGCCCGATTCGCTGTTGGTGAACTCGCGCGTGACGGGCCATCCGCACGCGTCGGCGTACTGGCGCAGCTCGCGCA
>CBDUBO010000036.1:0-11584 GCA_965365405.1 uncultured Rhodothermales bacterium
AGGGTTCGAGGCGCAGCCCGTTGCCGTCGCTGAAAATGCGCTTGAGCGACGTTTCTCCGTTGTAGAGCACCGCCCCGATGCCGCCGTCGGGAATGTCGTCGTCCACGAGCAGTACGTAATCACCGTCGTGGATGTCCGCGCCCTGCATGGAGCGGCCCGCCACGCGGAGGGCGAAAATGCGGCCCAGGTTGGGGAAAAGTGTTTCGAGCGTGATGGCGCCCTGATTGTCCTCGATGGCCTCTTGGAGCCCGCCCGCCGTGATGGTGCCCATAATGGGGATGCCCTTGCGCTCGGGCGAGTGGCCTACGATGGCATAGGTGCTGTCTGAATCACGCCGAAGGTACCCTTTCTTGACGAGCGCCTGCAGGTTCTGCGTGACGCTGTTGGGCGAGCGGTAGTCGAAGTGCTCCACGATCTCGCGGTAGGTGGGCCAGAGGCCCCCGTTCTGTTCGAGGTAGTCACGGAGATAGTGGAAAAACTCGAACTGCTTCTGCGTGAGAGGGCGGCGGCTCATGGCGGTGTGCGCATATATGATCACATGAAGGATACAGCACCGCCACGTGCCTGTCAACCCGGTGGAGGGTCGGAATTTGCCAGATCGTGCAGAAGCCGGGCGCGCACGTGCCGAGCCCGCGTGGGGTAGGCGTCTTCGGCGTGGAATTGCAGGTAGTCCTCGACAAGGCGGCCCAGCGCTTCGGCCTCGCCGTCGTCGAGCCGCATCCGCAGCACGTCGCGCAGTTCGGCGCGGGCGACGATGGCGAAGGCGCGCAAGACGGTCCGCCCGGCGCGCCGCCCGGCCAGGGCGTTCTGTACCGGCTGTATTTCGCCGCTGTCCAGGCGCAGCGTGCCGCCCTCGTCGGTGAGCGTTTCGACGGCTTCGCGGGTAAACTGGGGCGCGAAGCCCATCAGCCCGGCCAGCCGCAACTCGAAGTAGAACAGCGCCAGTTCGGCCCGGCCTGGGGTGCCGTCGAGGGCCTGGAGCGATTCGACGAGCAGGTGGAACAGGCGGCTGTTGGGTTCTTCCTCTTGCAAGAGTGCCTGCACAAGCTCGACCATGCGCAGGCCCGCTGTGATGCGGTTGAGGTCGTCGTGGAGGTGTTTGAACCGAACCTCGTATGCGGTCTCGCGCAGGGTCTGGAGCGTGCGCGTGCTCTTGAACGAATACATCGCCTGTACTACGGACAGGGGCTGGAGCGTGGCTCCGAAGCGGCTCTTGGGGCCGCGTGCCCCGCGCGCGAGCACGCTGATCTTGCCCTTGTCGCGCGTGAAGAGCGTGACGATCAGGCTCGTCTCGCCGTAGCGGAAGGCGCGGAGAACGACAGCTTCGGTGCGGACGATCATGCAGGTGGATCAGGCAAGAAGAGCGACGCTAACGCCGCAGTTTGTGCCGGGTTACGGCGGGGAGAGGAGCGGGTCTAACCGCCCACACCAACTGCCAGCGCCATGCACGCCCCCGCCGTCGTTTACCGCCTGCGCGACCGTCTCGCGCTCACCCGGGCTGAGCTGTCGGCGCTGTTCGTGGTGGCCACCCTGTTCGCCGGCGGACTCGCCGTGCAGGCGTTGCCCGCGCCGCAGGCCCCGCTCGACGCCGAGGTCGTTCGCTACCAAGCCGCTCTGGCCACGATACCCGTGCCGGCAACCACTGCGTTGGCGGCGGACACCGCGTCGCTGCCCGTCGCTGCCGAGCCCGTCCGGCGCACGGCGCGCAAGCAACTCGCTACGACGGCGCGGCCTGTGCCTCTCAACACGGCTACCGCCGCCCAACTCGAAACGTTGCCGCGCGTCGGGCCCAAGCTGGCGCAGCGCATTCTCGACTACCGCGCCGCGCGGGGCGGCTTCAGCCGTGTCGAAGAACTCCGGCAGGTAAAAGGCATCGGCGCTAAAACGCTTGAAGGGCTACGCCCGCTCGTCACCCTCGAATAGCGCCGCGTCGCCGCCGTCGCCCGAAGGCTGGCCGGGCAGCTTGCCCTGACGGCGCAGTTCGCTATTCCAGGCCTCCCCGCGCCGCTCCTCGCGCCGCATGAACAGATACACCGGGAGCAGCAACGCCACGGCCAGCGCGACAAAGCCGAAAAACGTCGCCACGATCACGACGTGAACCTGGTCGAGGTCCATCTGCGGGGAGGGATTGCGTTTGCGGGCAAATAGGGTGCAACTTGCCCGCACCCAACCCCCAACCGCGTGCCCATGTTCAAGCGCTACGTCTTTCTGCTCCTCGTCTTCACGGCCCCCCTCGCGCTCCACGCGCAGACGTCGCTGCTCGACTCGCTCCTGCGAGGCGGCGTCGAATTTCGCAACATCGGCCCGTTTCGGGGCGGACGCTCGGCAGCGGTAGCGGGCATTTCCGGCCAGCCCACGACGTTTTATTTCGGCTCCACGGGCGGCGGCGTCTGGAAGACGCAGGATGGCGGCAACACGTGGTTCAACGTCTCCGACGGTTTTTTCGGCGGCTCCATCGGGGCCGTGGCCGTGAGCGAGTGGGACCCTAACGTGATTTACGTGGGCGGCGGTGAGAAAACGGTGCGCGGCAACGTCTCGCACGGCTACGGGATGTGGAAAAGCGAGGATGCCGGGCGCTCGTGGCGGCCCATCGGGCTCAAAGACAGCCGCCACATCGCGCGCGTGCGCATCCATCCGCGCAATCCGGATCTGGTCTATGCCGCCGTGATGGGCGACCTCTACAAGCCTACCGAGGAGCGCGGCGTGTACCGCTCGAAAGACGGGGGCGCGACGTGGCAACGCGTTCTGTTTGCCAACCCTGACGCCGGCGCGGTGGATCTGACCTTCGACCCCACCAACCCGCGCACGCTCTATGCCTCCACGTGGCGCGTGCGGCGCACGCCCTACAGCCTCTCTTCCGGTGGAGAGGGCTCGGCGTTGTGGAAAAGCACCGACGGCGGCGACACATGGCAGGAGCTGACCGGCCAGGGTAACGGTTTGCCGCAGGGGACGCTGGGCATCATCGGGGTGGCCGTCTCGCCCGCCAACCCCGACCGTGTGTGGGCGATTGTCGAGGCCGCAGGCGGCGGCGTCTTCCGCTCAGAGGACGCGGGCAAAACGTGGAACCGCATCAACGAAGACCGCAATCTGCGCCAGCGAGCATGGTACTACACCCGTATTTACGCCCATCCCACCGATGAGGACATCGTGTTCGTGCTCAACGTCCAGTTCTGGAAATCGAAGGACGGCGGGCGTACCTACAGTAGCATCGACACGCCCCACGGCGACCACCACGACTTGTGGATCGCGCCTGAAAACCCCGACCGCATGATCATCGGAGACGACGGCGGCGCGCAGGTCACCTACGATGGCGGCGACAACTGGAGCACGTACCACAACCAGCCCACGGCGCAGTTCTACCGCGTCACGACGGACGATCACGTGCCCTACCGGATCTACGGCGCGCAGCAGGACAACTCCACCGTCCGCATCCTCAGCCGCACCGGCGGCGGCTCTATCGGCGAGCGCGACTGGGAGCCGACGGCGGGCGGCGAGAGTGGTTGGATTGCGCCCGACCCGAAGAACAACGAGGTCGTTTATGGCGGCTCCTACGGCGGCTACCTCACCCGGCTCGACCACCGCACGGGGCAGGAGCGCGCCGTCAACGTGTGGCCGGACAACCCGATGGGGCAAGGCGCGGGGGACATCAAGTACCGGTTCCAGTGGAATTTTCCCATCCTGTTCTCGCGCCACGACCCCAACCGGCTCTACGCCGCTGCCAACGTGCTCTTCATGACCACCAACGAGGGGCACTCGTGGACGGCCCTCTCGCCCGACCTCACGCGCGCCGATACCACCATGCTCGGCCCCAGCGGCGGCCCCATCACCAAGGACAACACTTCGGTGGAGTACTACGCGACGATTTTTGCCGTCGCCGAGGGCAGTGAGAAGGGCGTCATCTGGACGGGCTCGGACGACGGGCTCGTTTACCTCACGCGCGACGACGGCAAGACGTGGGCGGACGTGACGCCCAAAGCGATGCCCGCCTACGCGCAGATCAACAGCTTGGAGGCCGATCCCTTCCGGGCGGGCGGCCTCTACGTGGCGGCTACGCGCTACAAAGCGGGCGACTTCCGCCCCTACCTCTACCACACCGCCGACTACGGCAAGACGTGGCGCACCATCACAGCAGGGATCGATGCCGAGCACTTCACGCGTGTCGTCCGCGCCGACCCGCAGCGGCAGGGGTTGCTTTTTGCCGGCACCGAAAGCGGCCTCTACCTGTCCATCGACGACGGCGCACGCTGGCAACCGTTCATGCTCAACCTGCCCATTGTGCCCATCACCGACCTCGCCATCAAAAACGGCGACCTGGTGGTGGCCACGCAGGGCCGCTCGTTCTGGATTCTGGACGACCTCACGCCCTTGCGGCGCTTCGATAAGCAGATGCTGGCCGGGCCCTTCCACCTGTTCCCGCCGCGACCGACGGTACGCATGGATGGTTTCCAGGGCCGTGCCTCGCGTACGGAGGGCCAGAACGCGCCCACGGGCGTCGTGCTGCGCTACCACCTCGCCGAAAAGCCTGACAGCAGCAGAGTGAAGCTGCGCATCCTGGGCGAAAAAGGCGAGGAGATCGCTGCGTTCACGCCGAAAACGGACACCAGGCTTCCCATCGGGGAGGGAATGAACCGGTTCGTGTGGGACACACGCTACGCCGGGGCGGAGCGCTTTCCGGGCTTGGTGCTGTGGGGCGGCGGACTCGGCGGGCCCCGCGCCCTACCGGGTCGCTACGAGGCTCGGCTCGTCGTGGGAGAGGACTCGACCACGGTGCCCTTCGAGATCGTACCCGACCCGCGTGCGGGCGCGTCGGCGGAGGACTACGCTGCCCAGTTCGCGTTTCTGTCCGCCGTGCGCGACAAGCTCACCGAAACCCACAAAGCCATCGTGGCGCTGCGCAAGGTGCGCGACGGCATCAAGGCCGTCAACAGCCGGTTGGGCGAGGGCGCCGAGGCGGACTCGGCCAAAGCGCTGGGTCGGCGCATCGTGCGCGACCTGACAGAAGTCGAGGAAGCGCTCTACCAGACGCAGAACCGCAGCGGGCAGGACCCGCTCAACTATCCCATCCGCCTCAACAACCGGCTGAGCGCGCTCGTGGGCACGGTGGCCTCTGGCGATTACCCGCCCACCGAGCAGGCCGAGATGGTTCGGTTGGAGGTGACGACGCTCATTGACAACGAACTAGCACGGCTGCGCCGAATTTTCGAGCAGGACGTGGCCGCCTACAACGCCGCCGTGCGCAGTCTGGCCATCCCTGCCGTCGAGGCTTCGCTGGACGAATAACCCCTCTCCGTTATGGACGCCGAGCGCTGGCAGCAGGCCAAGGCCCTTTTCGCCGAGGCCGTCGAGCAGCCGCCCGAACACCGCGCGGCGTTCGTGGCAGCGCAGTGCGCCGGCGACGCGGCGCTGGAGCAGGAGGTGACCTCGCTGCTCGATGCGTTCGAGGCCGCCGGCGACGACGACGGCCCCCCCGGCCACCCACCGCTCGCCCGGCGGGATGGCACGTGGCAGGCAGGCAGCCGCATCGGGCCGTACGAGATCGAGGAACTCGTCGGGCGGGGGGGGATGGGTGCTGTGTACCGCGCCGTTCGGGCCGACGGGCAGTTCGAGCACCACGTGGCGCTCAAGCTCGTGGACCGCGCTGTGCCGGGGGGCGACCTGCTGGCCCGGTTCCTGAGCGAGCGCCGCATCCTGGCCCGGCTCCAGCATCCGCACATCGCCCGCCTGCTCGACGGCGGCGTGACCGAAGCCTCGGACGGACGGCCCGGCGTGCCGTACCTCGCCATGGAATTCGTCGAGGGGCAGCCTCTTACCGATTACTGCGAGGTTCACGGCCTGGGTTTGCAGAGCCGCTTGCTGCTGATGCGCCAGGTGTGCAGCGCAGTCGCCTACGCGCACCGCAACCTCGTCGTCCACCGCGACCTCAAGCCCGGCAACGTGCTGGTCGTGGAGGGAGACGGTGAGCCGCGCGTCAAACTGCTCGACTTCGGCATCGCCAAGCTACTCGACGACGACGAAACCGGGCCGCAAACCCGCACGGGAGAACGGCTGCTGACCCCTGACTATGCTGCGCCCGAGCAGCTACGCGGCGAAGTGGTCACGACGAGCGCCGACGTGTACGCCCTCGGCGTGCTGCTCTATGAACTGCTGGCCGGGCGCCGGCCATTCTCGCTGCGCGGGCTGTCGGCTGCCGAGATGGAGCGTGTCGTCTCACAGCAGCTTCCCGAACGACCCAGCCGCGTGCGCACGCAGACGGGCGAGGGCAGCGACACGTCTCGCCACCTGCGCGGTGACCTGGATCAGATCGTGCTCAAGGCGCTCCATAAAGAGCCCGAACGGCGCTACGCCTCGGTAGAAGCCCTCGACGATGACCTCCGGCGTCACCTGGAAGGGCTGCCCGTGCAGGCCCGCCCCGACACGCTGAGCTACCGCGCCGCCAAGTTCATCGGGCGGCACCGCGTGGGCGTGGCCTCTGCCGTGCTCCTGCTCGTAGTGCTCGTTGGCGGCATCGTCGCCACAGGTACGCAGGCAGCGCGGGCGCGGGCGGAGGCGGCACGGGCCGAGGAAACCAACCGCTTCCTGCTCGACCTGCTGGCCTCCGCCGACCCCGAAGCGGAAGGGCGGACGGTTACCGTCGCCTCTCTGCTCGACGCCGCCGCCCGCGAGGCCGACGCGCGCTTCGTTCGCCAGCCAGCGCTGGAGGCAAGTGTGCGGCACACGCTGGGTCAGACCTATAACGGGCTCGGGCTGTTCGACGAAGCCCTGGCGCAACTCAGTCGCGCCCTCGCGCTGCGGCGCGGACTGCGGGGCCCGGTGGCGCGCGTGCACGAAGCCGAAACCCTGTCGCTGCTGGGGCGGGTGCAGCAGAAACGCGGCGAATACGAGGCAGCCCTACCTTTACTCGAACAAGCCCTTGCCCTCCAGCAACGCTGGGGGGGGGAGGCCGGCGTGGCCGCCGAGATGAGCAACCTGGGCGTGTACCACTGGGAGATGGGGCACTACGGAAAGGCAGACACGCTGCTCAACGAGGCCTTCGCCATCGAACGGCGCGTGCTTGGCGAGGATCACGAGCGGGTGGCGCTCACCCTCGACAACCTGGCCACGGTAGCCGCGGATCAGGGGGACGAAGCGCGGGCTGAGGGGCTCTACCGGCAGTCGCTCGCCATCGTCGAAAGGCGATTTGGCGAGTCGCACCCGCGCACGGCGCAGTCGCTGGCGCACCTCGGCATCCTGCGGCACGACCTGGGCGATCTCCGAGAGGCGGAGTCGCTGCACCGCCGGGCGCTGCGCGCGTTCCGCGCCACACGCGGCGAAGCCCACAGCGACGTGGGCTACGCGCTCAACAACCTTTCGACTGTGCTCGTGGACCTGGACAGTCTCGACCGTGCCGAAGCGCTCCAACGCGAGGGGCTGGAAATCTACCGGGGTGTGCTGGGCGATGCGCACGCCAACACGGGCATCCAACTCAACAACCTGGCCTACCTGCTGCGCAAACGCGGCAAGCAGGAAGAAGCCCTCGAAACGTACGGGCAGGCCGTTGCCGTCTGGCGCGCAGCGCTGCCGCCTGATCATCCGTACCTCGCTTACGGGTTGCACAACGTGGGCACGGTGCGCATGGCGCTGGCCCGCGACGCCGACGCAGAAGCGCCCCTGCGTGAAGCCCTCGCCATCCGGGAGGCAGCGCTGCCCCCCGGCCATGCGGAAACGCTGACGACGATGAACATCCTCGGCGAATGCCTGGGCCGGCTGGGGCGCGCAGGGGAGGCAGAAAGGCTCCTCGTCGAGAGCTACCGGGGCCTGCTTGGAGGGCTGGGAGCCGACCATGCCCTGACGCAGCAGGCCGCCGAGCGCGTCACGACGTTTTTCCAGCAGCTGGGGCGGGGCGAGGAAGCCGCTCGCCTCTTGACGCCGGTGTCCGAATAGAAGGCTACCCCTCGTGGGACGTGCCCGTAGGGAGAAAGAGGGTCGCGTCGGCGGCAAAGCGGTCGGCGCAGGCCTGCGAGCAGAACCAGAACGTCTGTCCGCCGGTCTCCAGGATGCACGCGGCGTCGGCGCGGCGGACGGTGGCGCGGCACACCGGGTCGGTACGAGACTCCTGAAGGTGACCGCTCACGTCGAGGGCGAAAAGCTCGACGGGGGCGGTCAGATTTTTCAGCGCGTAGGTGCCCAGCGAGCGCGTGCCGATGCCGCGCTGCGCTGCCGTCTGTGCCACCGGGGCGGTCGCCAGCACCTGTCCGGGTGCAGCCTGCCCCGCCACCCGCGCCGCCAGGTTGATCGTAGTGCCGTAAAAGCGCCCGTCGCGGCGCAGCACGTGGCCGTTGTGCAGCCCGGCGCGCAACGCGGGGAAGTGCGGTACCTGCTGCGCCGTCTGGTACAGATCCGCCACCGCGCCCACGGCCTCGCCCGGCCCGGGGCAGCAGAACAGCGCGGCGTCTCCGATCACTTCCAGCAAAGCGCCTTCGTGGTGCGCCAGCGCGTTCCTGACCAGCGTTACGAAAAGCGACACCAGATCCGCTGCGGCCTCTTCTCCCCGCGTTTCCGTGAGGGCCGTGAATCCCGTGATGTCCACGAAGCAAAACGTGGCCTCGATGCGCTGGTTATCTCGGAACTCCATGCGAACCCTTTCTGAAAGAGGCAACATACACGCCCCTAACCGGCAGGGCAAGCCGCGCCCTCAGCCGCCGTAGCGCAGCCCCAGGTGCGCGCACAGCTTCTCCAGGAACTGCTGGTCGGTCTGGTCGAAGGCGTCGTAGTCGTTCGAGTCTACGTCGAGCACGGCCAGCACGTCGCCCTGCGGCGTGAGGACGGGCACGACGATTTCGGAGCGCGTAGACGACGAGCAGGCGATGTGGCCGGGAAACGCCTCCACGTCCGGCACGAGCTGGGTCTGCCGCGTGCGCGCAGCCGCACCGCACACGCCTCGGCTGAACGGGATGCGCAGGCAGCCGTGCCCGCCCTGATACGGCCCGATCACGAGCAGGTCGGGCGCGGTGGCGCGGTAGAAGCCCGTCCAGTGGTAGTAGGGGAAAGCGTGGTGGAGTTCGCAGGCGACGGTCGCCATGGCCGCCACCCAGTCGGTTTCGCCTTCGAGGAGGGCGTCGATGCGCGCGAGCGTTTCGCGGTAGCGCTCGGCCCGCGCCTGGGGCGTTTCGAGGGCGGCTGGAGTATCGGAAAGGGGCAAAGAGGTCATCGGAAGCAGGGGTGATGGCTGAAAAGGACCTCAGGCGATGGCCTCGCGGACAGCTTCGGCGGCGCGGCGACCCGAGCGCATCGCGCCGTTGATGGAAGCCGTGGCCAGATAGTCGCCGCAGCGAAACAGCCCGTCCACCGACACGGGCAGGTCGCGTTCGACGAGGTAGGGCGGCTGCTGATCGGGCAGGCCGTAGGGGATGCGGTACGTTTTGAGGTGCCGCCAGTCGCGGACTTCCTCGCCGTACCACGCCGCGAGCTGGGTGCGTACATCCGCCTCGATGGCCTTGTCCGGCTGGCGCGGCGTGCCCATGACGACGACCGAAACGAGCGCCTGACCATCTGGCGCGTAGCCGGGGGCGACGTTGGAAAGGACGCTCAGGTTGTTGATGAGGCCTTCGCCCATGCCATCGAGTACGAGCACGGGTTCGGGCAGCGGCGCTTCAGGGGCGGCGTAGTAAAGGCAGACCTCGCCCCGCGCAGCCAGCCGGGCGTCGGCGGCAGGGAAGAGGGCACGGGCAGCAGGAGCCTCGGTAGCCAGCACGACGGCGCGGGCGGCGATCTCGCGGCCATCCGCCAGGGTGAGTCCGTCCGGGCGCACCGCCGCCACGGTGGCGTTGAGCGTAACGCCCCCTTCGGGCAGGCCAGCGGCCAGTTGCTCCGGTATGGCCCTCATGCCGCGCGCAGGCAGGCAGGCGTCGCCCTCGGCAAACATCCGAAAAAGGAATTCGAGGGTGCGCGAGGACGCGGTCAGTGACGGGTCGAGCGTAACGCCGCCGAAAAAGGGCCTGAAAAACGTCTCGATGATGCTGCTCGAAAAATTCCACCGGTTACGCAGCGCATCCTCCGCGGTCATCTCCGGTCGGCTGAAGAGCACCTCGATCGTGTCGGCCATGAGGCGGTTGCGCAGCCGCAGCACGCGCAGCTTGTCTGCCAGCGACCCGATGGGGGAGAGCAGACTGAGGGGCGCGCGCGTGGGATGACGCAAGGGGTCGCCTACAAAATGGAAGGCCTCGTCCAGCCGCACCAGTGCGCCTTTGACGAAGGGTTTCAGGTCGAGGGCGTCGTAGTCCAGCAGCGCCTTGGCTTCAGGGTAGGCGGTCAGAAACACCTGGAAGCCATGGTCGAGCTGAAAGCCTTCAACCGCGTCGGTGGCTACACGCCCCCCGATGCGGCCGCGCTGCTCGAACACCCGCACGGGCAGGCCGGCGGCGTGGAGGTAACGCGCGCACGTAAGACCGGAAAGGCCGGCCCCGACGATGGCGATGGGGAGCGGGGTAGCAGCCACAGATCAGGGGGTGGAGGGTTCAGCTTCGGGAAAGGACTCGTCTCGGCCCAGCAGGTGGCGCAGCGCGCCTTCCAAGTTGGGCAGGCGGAAATCGTACTGGGTGGCCTGAAGGCGCCTGGGGAGGGCGCGCACGCTCTGCAAAAACAGCTCGTCGGCTGCCTCGCCGCTCACCATCCGCACGAGGGCCGAGGGTACGGTGAAAAAGGTGGGCCGGTTGAGCACGCTGCCCAGCGTCTCCACGAACTGCTGCATCGTTACCGGCAGTGAAGACGTGAGGTTGACAGGACCGGAAAGCGCGTCGGTGGTGAGCGCGTGCAGGTAGCCGCCGAGCACGTCATCGAGGGCGATCCACGAAAACCACTGGTCGGCAGCGCCCACCCGCCCGCCCAGGCCGAGTTTGAAGGCGGGCAGCATCAATTCGAGCGCACCGCCCTGCGGCGTCAGCACGATGCCGGTGCGCATCTTGACGACGCGGATGCCGGCGTCCTCGGCGGGTGCCGTGGCGGCTTCCCACTGGCGCGACACCAAACTCAAGAAGCCGTTCTCGGCAAGGGGCGACTCCTCGGTCACCACTTCGCTGCCTCGGTCGCCGTAGATGCCGATACCCGATGCAGAGGCCAGCACGCGCGGTTTGCGCTCCAGCCCTGCGAGGGTGCGCGCCAGCAGGCTGGTGCCGCGCTCGCGCGAGGCGAGAATGCGGTCCTTCTTCTCGTCCGTCCAGCGCAGCGCGAACACGTTCTCGCCGGCCAGGTGGACGACGGCGTCCACACCTTCGAGCTTCTCGGCTTCAATCTCGCCCGCACGAGGGTTCCACCGGATGGTGTCGGGCCCGGCATCCTTGCCTGGCGACCGCGTGATGGGCAGCACCGTATGTCCGCCCGTGGTCAGAAAGTGCGTCAGGGCGGTGCCGATGAGGCCAGAGGCCCCGGTGATGGCGATGCGCATCGGGTGTTGGGAATAGCGGAGGTGGGCGGCGAGGTCGGCATGGGTGACGCGGTGCCGGTAGGCAAATTGACGCGCAAGCTGCTGCTGCACCATCGAGGCGGCCACGCGGTTTCCCAGCGCGCCCAAGGGCAGGCGGTAGGTGATGCGGTCCACGAGCAGGGCGTC
>CBDUBO010000037.1:0-11379 GCA_965365405.1 uncultured Rhodothermales bacterium
AGATTTTCGCCGCCGTCCTGGCCGACCGCATCCGCTCGGCCACGCGCATGGAAGAGCAGCGCGACAAGCTGATGGCGCTGGGCAAGCTCTCCGCCGGTCTGGCGCACGAACTCAACAACCCGGCGGCGGCCATCCAGCGCACCGTGCAGGCCCTGCGCGCCCGCATGGACGAACTGCCTGCGCGCGTCCACGCCCTCACCGCCCACAACCTCGACCCCGAACAACTCGAATTCGCCTGCTCACTGGGCGCGCAGGTCGCGCAGCGCAAAAAGCTCAGCGCTGTCGAGCGGTCGGAAAAAGAGGACGCCCTGGCCGACTGGCTCGCTGACAAGGGCGTGGACGACGATGGTTGCCTGGCCGAGACGTTCGTGGAGGCGGGCATGGACGAGGAGGCGCTGGCGCGCATTATCGGCCCGCTCAGCCCGGAGGCTGTTCAGCCCGTACTCGAATGGGTAGAATCCAGTCTCGCCGCCGACCTGATGCTGCGCGAGATCAGCGCTTCCGCCGAGCGCATCTCCGGCATCGTGCACTCAGTCAAGCGGTATTCGCACATGGACCAGGCGTCCATCCACGAAGAGATAGACGTGCACGAGGGCCTCGACTCGACGCTGACGATGCTCGCGCACGAGATCAAGAAGCACGACATCCGCGTCGTCCGCCAGTACGCGCCCGGGTTGCCCACCGTCGAGGCCAACGCGGGACAGCTCAACCAGGTGTGGACGAACCTCCTGGACAACGCAATCGACGCGATGCCGGAGGGCGGTGAACTCAAGGTGGTGACGCGGCTGGAAGGCGACACCGTGGCGGTCGAAATCATCGACACGGGTACGGGCATCCCCGAAGACGTGCAGGGCCGCATCTTCGAGCCCTTTTACACCACCAAAGCGGTGGGCGAGGGGACGGGGCTGGGGCTGGATGTAGTGCGCCGTATCGTCACGACGGCGCACGGAGGTCAGGTGCGCGTGCGCAGCGAACCCGGCTGCACCAACTTCACCGTCCACCTGCCCGTGCGCACACCCGGAAACGGGAAGGGGTGAGGCCGTTTGTCATTCGTCACAGGTCAGTGGAAGTATCTGATGGTTGGCTCCATTGACCCGTTTCCGTTTCGCAACCTCCACCCTCTAACCTCTTCGCCCCCTCTATGCCCGCCAAACCCGCCCTGCTCGTCGTAGACGATGATGCCGAAGTGCTGCGCGCCGTGGCCCGCGACCTCCGCCGGCATTACGGCGATGCCTACCGCGTGCTGCGCGCCGAGTCGGGTGAAGAGGCCCTGGAGGCCACGGAGGCTCTCCACGAAAAAGGGGAGCCCATCGCCCTTTTTCTTTCCGACCAGCGGATGCCGGGCATGGCGGGCGTCGAGTTTCTGGAGAAGGCTGCACCCCTCTTCCCCGATAGCAAGCGCGTCCTCCTGACGGCCTACGCCGACACCGAGGCCGCCATCCGCGCCATCAACCGGGCCCGCATCGACTACTACCTGATGAAGCCGTGGGACCCACCCGAAGAGCGGCTCTACCCCATCCTCGACGACCTGCTGGAAGACTGGAAGGCGGCCTTTCGGCCCGGCTTCGGCGGCATCCGCGTGGTGGGCAACCGGTGGTCGCCGCAGACGCACGCCACCAAGGACTTTCTGGCGCGCAACCTCGTCCCGTACCGCTGGCTGGACGTGGAAACGTCTGAGGAGGCGCGGAGCCTCGTGGCGGAGCACGGTGCCGAAGAGTCGCTGCCGCTCGTGCTCTTTCCCGAAGGCGAGCCGCTGCGCCAGCCTTCAGTCACCGAACTGGCCGAAAAGCTGGGCCTCAACATGGAGGCGAGCCGGCCCTTTTACGACCTGGTGATCGTGGGAGGCGGCCCGGCCGGCCTGGCCTCGGCGGTGTACGGCGCTTCCGAGGGGCTGCGTACCCTTCTCGTGGAGCAGGAGGCGCCGGGCGGGCAGGCGGGTACGTCGTCGCGCATCGAGAACTACCTGGGCTTTCCGAGTGGCCTGAGCGGGGCCGAACTGACGCGGCGCGCGGTGGCGCAGGCGCGCAAGTTCGAAACCGAGATGCTGGCCCCCGTCGAAGCCACCGGGCTGCGCACCGAGGATGGCTACCACCTGCTGTCGCTCTCCAACGGCGACGAAGTGGCGTGCCACGCGCTCGTCGTGGCCACGGGCGTGCAGTACCGCAAGCTCGACGCGCCGGGCGTGGAAGCGCTCACCGGGCGCGGCGTGTACTACGGCGCGGCCATGGCCGAGGCGATGTCGTGCAAGGACGAGCACGTGTACCTCGTGGGGGCGGGCAACTCGGCCGGGCAGGCCGCGATGTACTTCGCACGCTACGCGGGACACGTCACCATTCTGGTGCGCGGCGACAGCCTGGGCACCAGCATGTCGCGCTACCTCATCGACCAGATCGAGGCGACGGACACCATCGAGGTTTGCCTGAACACCGAGGTGGTGGCGGCGCAGGGCGACGAGCGGCTCGAAAAGTTGACGCTGCGCGACAACAGCACGGGCGACGAGCGCGACGTGGAGACGAGTACCGTCTTCATCTTTATCGGCGCGGCCCCGCGCACCGACTGGCTCGAAAGCCTGCTGCTGCGCGACAAACACGGCTTCCTCCTTACCGGCCCCGACCTCAAGGGACGCATGAAGGACTGGCCGCTGGAGCGCGACCCGTACCTGTTGGAAACGTGCCAGCCCGGCGTGTTCGCCATCGGCGACGTGCGCCACGGCTCGGTCAAGCGCGTCGCGTCGAGCGTGGGCGAAGGCTCGGTGGCCATCTCGTTCGTCCACCAGCACCTCGCCTCTGTGTAATTTGCTGCGCACCCTCACCCGCCCGCGCCTGTGATCTGGCACCAACCCGTCACGCTCGAACAACTCAATGCCCTGGCGGCGGAGGGACTTACCAGTTTGCTGGGCATCACGTTTACCCATGTGGACGACGAGTCCCTGACGGCGCGGCTGCCCGTGGGGCCCCGGGTACACCAGCCGCTGGGGCTGCTGCACGGCGGCGCGTCCGTGGTGCTGGCCGAGACGCTGGGCAGCGTGGGCGGCTGGCTCACGCTGGATGGCGAGAAAGAGGCTGTGGTGGGCCTGGAGGTCAACGCCAACCACGTCCGCGCCGTGCGCGACGGCTTCGTGGAGGGCACCGCCCGCCCGCTGCACCGGGGCCGCACCACGCAGGTGTGGGAAATACGCATCGTGGATGAAAAGCAGCGGCTGGTGTGCATCAGCCGCCTCACGCTCGCCGTGCGCGCCCTCGAAGGCGGAATCTGACCGGGCCTTTCCGAGTTGGGCCCGCCGCACCGCTTCTCGAAAAACCGCCCGTGACCACCCCCGCCGCTGCTTCCACGCCCGCCTCCGCCGAGTGGGCCAACACGCTCACGCACGGGCTGGGGCTGGTGGCCAGCGTCGCCGGCGTCGTGGCACTCGTGTGGGCGGCCATGGAGGCGGGCGCCGTCGCCGTCGCGGCCTGCGCCGTTTTCGGGGGCGCGCTCGTGCTGCTCTACGCCGCCTCGACGGGGTACCACGGCACGCGCCACCCGCGCTGGAAAACGCGCCTGCGCCTGCTCGACCACGTAGCCATTCTCTACCTCATCGCGGGCTCGTACACGCCCTTCGTGCTCATCGGCATGGCGAACGCGTGGGGCTACCTCATGCTCGCGCTCGTGTGGCTGCTGGCCGTGGGCGGTACGGTGTTCAAGCTGATGTCGGCGCAGCGCTACCACAACGGCAGCACGCTGCTGTATCTGCTCATGGGCTGGCTCTCCGTCGCCTTTGCCGGGCCTATGATCGCGGCGCTGCCGTCAGGCGCGCTGCTCTGGCTCGCCGTGGGCGGCGCGTGCTACACCGCCGGCGTCGCGTTTTTCCTGTGGGAGCGCTGGCGCTATGCGCACGCCGTCTGGCACCTGTTCGTGCTTGCCGGCAGCGCGTGCCACTACGCCGCCGTGTGGCGGGTGCTGCCGTGAAGGTGTACGCCGTCAAGGAAGCCTACTACACGCTCCAGGGCGAGGGGGCGCAGACGGGCCGCGCGGCCGTGTTTCTGCGCTTCGCGGGCTGCAACCTGTGGACGGGCCGCGAGGCCGACCGCGCCGACGCCACGTGTACGTTCTGCGACACCGATTTCGTGGGCACGGACGGGCCGGGTGGGGGCAAGTTCAGAACGCCCGCCGCCCTCGCCGGCCACGTGGCGGCGTTGTGGCCAGGCGGCGGTACGCCCTACGTGGTGTGTACGGGTGGAGAGCCGCTATTGCAACTGGACGAACCCCTCGTAGACGCGCTGCACCGGCACGGTTTCGAGGTGGCCGTCGAGACCAACGGCACCCAGCCCGCACCTCCGGGCCTGGACTGGATCTGCGTCTCGCCCAAAGCCGACGCGCCGATCGTGCTCACCGAGGGGGACGAACTCAAGCTCGTCTATCCCCAGCGTCTTGCCCCGCCCGAACGCTTCGCGCACCTCGGCTTCCGCCACTTCTTTCTCCAGCCCCTCGACGGTCCAGACGCCGAAGCCAGCACCGCGGCCGCGCTCGCGTACTGCCTCGCCCACCCGCAGTGGCGGCTGAGCGTGCAGACGCACAAGGTGCTCGCCATCCCCTGATTTTTTGACCTGATGGTTTCCGGTTCGATGATTCGTTTTCTGCCCGTCGCGGCTGGCCTGCTCCTGCTCGCGGCCTGCCGCAGCACTGCCCCCGTTGCCTCTGTTGCACCTTCTGCCGTGCCCGTCTCTTCAGCCGAAACGGTCCCGCTGCCGCCCGCGACGCCAGACGAGGTGCTGCGCATCGCCACGTTCAACATCGAGGACGTGCGGACGGTGGACGTGCTCGATGCCGATCAGCCCCGTCTGAAACAGGCTGCCGCGTTTATCCAGTCCGTCCGCCCGGACATCCTGCTCGTGGCCGAGATGACGTACGACTATGCCGGCGCGCCCGACGTGCCGGCCGGGGCCGCGCCGGGGCAAAACGGGCAGCGCTTTGCCGACACCTTTCTCGCCGTGTCGCAGGGCCCGGAGCTTGAGGGGCTGCGCTATCGCGCCGTGAGCGTAGAAACCAACACGGGCATGACCTCCGGCTTCGACCTCGACCGCGACGGCGTAGCGGTGCGCGCCTATCCGCCGCCCCAGCCGGGCGAGGAGGGGCAGCCCGGCCCCCAGACCCCCGAAGGGCGGCGTTACGGCAACGACGCCTGGGGATTCGGCATTTATCCCGGTCAGTACGCTTTCACACTCCTGGTGCGGGAGGATTTCGACGTGCTCGAAGACTCCATCCGCACGTTCCGTTACCTGCGCTGGTCGGATATGCCCGGCAACCTGATGCCCACCGACTCCGCCGGTAATCCCTGGTATGGCGAGGCCGCGCCCTTTGTGCGCCTCTCGTCGAAAAACCACGCCGACATCCCCGTGCGACTGCCGGATGGGCGCGTGCTGCACGTGCTCGCCTCCCACCCGACGCCCCCGGCCTTCGACGGGCCGGAGGCGCGCAACAAGCGCCGCAACCACGACGAGATAAAGCTGTGGGCCGACTACCTGACGGGCGCAGACTACCTCGTGGACGACCGTGGCGGGCGCGGCGGCCTTGCCCCCGGCGCGCACTTCGTCGTCATCGGTGACCTCAACGCCGATCCGGACGAGGGCAACACGTTCCAGAATCCCATCCGGCTGCTGCTCGACCACCCGCGCGTAGAGGGTCGTTTTCGGCCTATTGCGGACGCCGCGGGGCAGGCGCGCTATCCCAAACTCGACCCCGACGACACCGCTTCGTGGGGGCTGGGTGTGGACTACGTGCTGCCCTCGCGGACGCTGCGCGTGCTGCGCGGCGGCATTATACGCCCCGACCCCGAAGCTCCGCCCGTGAGCGACCACTTCATGGTCTGGCTCGACGTGGCCTTCCGCCCCTGATGCCCGTGGCCCACGCCCTCAACGTCGAGTTCAAGGCGCGCTGCCGTGATCTGGAAGGGGCCCAGCAGGTGCTCGAAGCGCTCGGGGCTCGCTTTGCCGGCCTCGACCACCAGCGCGACACCTACTTCGCCGTGCCCCACGGCCGGCTGAAGCTGCGTCAGGGCACCGTCGAGACGGCCCTCATTCATTACGACCGCCCCGACGAGGCCTGTCTCAAGCCTTCGCGCGTCACGCTCTACCATCCCACCGACGCACCGGCACTGCTGGCAGCGCTCACCGCCGCCCTCGACGTGGACGTGGTGGTGGAAAAGTGGCGGCGCATCTATTTCGTCGGGAACGTCAAAATCCACCTCGACGAGGTGCCGCCGCTGGGTTCGTTTGTCGAAGTCGAAGCCATCAGCACAGACGAGCAGCCCGACGCCGTTGCGCTGCACGCGCAATGCGAGAGTCTTCGCCTGAAGCTCGGCGTGGCTACTGACGACCTGATCAGCGCCTCGTATAGCGACCTGCTGCGCCTACGCCGCGGGCGTGAAGGGCAGGGCGAGGGCTGAAACGGTCGTCCGCTCCGGATTGTCGTCCAGGCTCTGCGGGTGGTTGCCGCTGCGGCACGAGCGTGCCAGCACGAGGATGAACAGGACGAGCACGGCCGTTGCGATGATGACGTAGAGGCGGGTGCGGCGCATGGGAAGGGTGGGATAGCCTGACGGGGACGGTACGATGGGGATCGGGGCGCGTCCAACCAGAGGGGAGGGCTGTAACGGCAACGTGGCACACGGCCTGTCCTACGGCGCTACGGCCCCTCAGGGCGCGCCGTGAGGGCGCGAACGGCCTCCTCGGCGCCCGGAATACCACTCTCGGCCAGGCCGTACTCCTTGGGCAACTCGGCGGCGAAACGCTCGAAGGCCAGGTATCCCGACACCGTGATGGAGCGCGGATCGAGTTCCTCGCCAAAGCGGTCGAGAGTGGCCGAGCCCGCTCCCGGCGGAAAGCGCAACTGGGAGGTCTGCACGCCTGCCGGCCCGCGCTGCTCGCGCGCCCACTCGCGCGTCAGGTACTCCGCCTCCTCGCCCTCGCCCTCGAAAATCACTTCGAGCACACCGGGGAATTTGAGCACGTGCTCCCCTTCCTGACGCGAGGGCTTCAGGATCTCGCCGGGGCGCGTGCTGAAACGGTTCGTGCTGCGCCCTCCGCCCAGTCCCGGCATCCCGCCACCCATGCCGGAAGGGGGCAAAAGGAAGAGGTGGAACCCTTCTTTTTCCACTGTGCCCGCTACGATGGAACGCAGCAGGTGACGGGCCGACCCCCGGTAGGCGCGCCGCCGGTTGGCCTCCCACCGGGCGCGCTCAGCGCTGTCGGCGGGTTCGAGTTCCTCGAAAAAGGGCTCGCCGTGGAAGAAGTTGTAGTTCGAGCGGGCCTCGAAGTCGGTGAGCACGTAGCGGATACGGTAGCCGAGGGCCCTGTTCTCGATTTCCAGCGGCTCGCGGGCCGTGGCCGTTAGCGTGCCCATCTTCTCGTCGAAGTCGAGCACGTACGGGTTGAGGATCTTGGTCTCCGCGGCTGCGGCGGACTCGCCCAGAAAGCGCCGCGCGAAGCGCTCGTAGCGCCGCTGCCACGTTTCGTCCCGCGCGGCCTCGACGGTCACTTCACCCACCGCCGCCCGCGACGCCTTGAGGCGGAAGTTGACCGTTCTGACCTCGCCCGGCGTGCGCAGCACCAGGTCTTTGGCCTCGGTTTCGTACCCCACGCTCGACGCGACCAGCCGCTGCGCGCCGGGCAGCACCACGAGCCGGTAGCGCCCTGCTGCGTCCGTGGCCGTGCCGCGCTGCGAGCCGGCCACGAACACGTTGACAGACGCCAAGGGCTGCCCTCGCTCGTCGGTGACCTCGCCGGTGAGCGTGACCGTGGTGCTCTGCGCAAAGGCCGCCGAGGCAGCGAGGGTGACGGCGAGAAAGGAAAACAGCAGGCGCAACATGAGGGCGGGGAAAGAGGGGAAAGCGTATCAACGCGGAATCGGGTAGATTCTTCTGCCGGAGCGCCGCGGCACAGCCAATGGCCCTCCGCGCCCCGCTTTCTTAACCGCCCCAGACGTATGCGCTTGTTTCTGTTCGTCCTACTCGTACTGGTCGCCTGCACGCCACCGGCCGCCCGACGCGGCGCGAAGGACTACCGCCTCGTTGCCCTGCCCGTAGGGGACGACAGCGTGGCCGTGGCGCAGGCCGTCGCGCGCATCGAAGCGCTGCCCCGCGCTGCTTTCGCCGCCGACACGCTCCAGGCCACCAACGGCGTCACGCTGCGCTACCGGCTGCTGCCGCCCCCCGATGTCCGGCCCGGCACGCGCTATCCGCTCGTCGTCGTCTTTCACGGTGCGGGCGAGATCGGCACGGACAACGAGAAGCAACTCGACCGCTTCCCGCTCTACTGGGCACGCCCGGAAGTGCGCGCCCGCTACCCCGCCTACGTGCTCGTGCCGCAGATGCCGGAGCGTTCGGCGCTGTACAATGGCCCCGCCGGCACGCCAGGCCGGCGCTCGGAGGCCGGGCCGCCCCTCCACGCCGCGCTCGAACTCGTGGACCGCATCAAAGCCACGCGGCCCGTCGATGCCTCCCGCATCTATGCCCTCGGCTTTTCGATGGGGGCCTCGACGGTGTGGAACAGCATCGGCCTGCGCCCCGACCTCTTCGCGGCGGCCATCCCCATCGCGGGCGTGCCCAACCCTGGCTTGGTGCAGGCCGTGGCGCAGACGCCCGTCTGGATTATCCACGGCAACGCGGACGAGGCAAACCCCATCGCGCAGGACCGGGAGATGTTCGCGCTGCTGCGGGCGCAGCCGGACGCCCGCGTGCGCTTCTGGGAGTTCGACGGGTTGTGGCACGCCGTGCCGCCCGCGCTGCTGGCCGGAGAGGAGTTTGCCGCGTGGCTGTATTCCCACCGCAGGTAGGCGGGCCGCTATTCCTTCCCGCCGCCCCCACGCTGGCCGCCGCCGCCTTCTCCGCCGCCCTGCTCGGTGCGTTCCTGCTTGCGCGCCCCCTCGGTGTCGGGTTTGTTGACTTGCTGCTGGCTCGTGCCGCCGCCGGCATTGGGCCCATCGCCCTGGCCGTGCTGACCCGCGTTGCCCTGCCGTTCGCCGTCCTTCTTCTTACGCTCGTCCATGGTAGCCTCTGTGGGTTGGTGCAGGCAGAAGAAACGCCGGGATGAGGGCGGGCGCTGTGAGAAGGGCGCAACGCAGCCTACTCCGGCCGCACCTGGTCGCCGTAGAGGGTGTGGGTTTTGATCTTTTCCGCCAGTTCGAGGGCGCGCTTGACGCGTGTTTCGGGCCGCTTCGCGCTGGTGACGTAAGAGGCGAGCGAGCGCTGCCGGCCGGGCGTGAAGGCAAAGAAACGCGCAGCGGCCTCTTCGTCCTGGTCAAGGATGGCCGCGAACGCTTCGTCCAGGTCTATGCGGTTCGGTTCTGGATCGGGGCGGAGGTCCACGGCGACGAGGTCGCCTTCGCGCGCGCCGATGGTGCGCAGCAGCGGCAGGCCGACGAGCACATGGTAGTGGCCCTCGGCGGTGCGCAGCAGGGCGCGTCGCACGTCGTGTCCGTTGAGCGTGGCGATGAGGCGGCGCGTGCCGGCATTCCACAGCGCCTCACCCACGTCTGCGGGCACGGGCAGGAAGTGGTAACGAAAGGTCGTTTCCAGGCGCAGTACGGGGGCTGCAAAGGCGTACGTTTGCATCGTGGGTAAAAAGGTGGTCTGGGTAGCCCGGCGGCTACGGTCTACGCAAAAACCGGGGGACAATCGTGTAGGTTCGAACGGATCGCGGGGCAGCGCCAGGGCCGTAGGCTACACAATCGGGAAAGGTCTTCGCTATGTCCGCTTTTGCTTGGTCGCTTCCTTTACACGAGCCGGTGGCCATTTTCTGCGTGGTGCTGCTGGTGCTGCTCGCCGCGCCGCTGCTGGCACGCCTGCACGTGCCGGCGTCGGTGGTGCTGCTGGTGGCAGGCGTGGTGTTGGGGCCGCATGCTACAGGGGTACTGGACCGAGACGAGACGATGGTGCTGCTGGGCACCGTCGGGTTGTTGTACATCATGTTTTTGGCCGGGCTGGAGATCGACCTGTTTGAGTTCAGCCGCCACCGGTCGCGGAGCCTGGGATTCGGGCTGGCTACGTTTCTGCTGCCGCAGGCACTGGGGACGGCGGCGGGACGGGCGCTGGGGCTGCCGTGGCCCGGAGCGGTGCTGCTGGGAAGCGTGCTGGCGAGCCACACGCTGCTGGCCTATCCCATCGTGCAGCGGCTGGGGCTCCAGAAAACCTCGACGGTCACCACGGCAGTGGGGGCCACCATTCTCACTGATACCCTCGCCCTGCTCGTGCTGGCGGTGCTGGCGGCCACGGCCCGGCCGGGAGGGGCAGGGGGGCTGGTGGCGCTCCAGCTCGTGGGGCTGCTGGGTGCCCTGGCTGCCCTTATCCTGTGGGGGCTGCCGCGCCTGGGCGCGTGGGTGCTGCGCACCCTCACCCCCGACGCGACATCCGAGTTCGTCTTCGTGCTCGCGGCGGTGTTCTGCTGCGCGCTGCTGACCGAGATGATCGGGGTGGAGCCCATCATCGGGGCCTTTCTGGCAGGCCTTGCCCTCAACCGCCTCGTCCCCGAGAGCAGCACGCTGATGAACCGCATCAGCTTTTTCGGCAACGCTCTCTTCATTCCGTTTTTCCTGCTCTCCACGGGGATGCTGGTGGACGTGTCTGCCTTCGGTTCGTCGGGGCGTACGTGGCTCGTGGCAGGCGCGATGACGGCTACCGTGATGGCGATGAAGGCGGCGGCGGCCTGGGCCATGCGCCCGGCCTTCGGCTTCAGCGCGGTCGAGGCCCGGATGCTGTTCGGCCTCACCGTGCCCCAGGCGGCGGCCACGCTGGCCGCCGCGCTCGTCGGCTACGAGGTGGGCCTGTTCGACGGCACCATCCTGAACGGGACCATTGCGATGGTGGCGGTGACGTGCCTGGTGGGGCCGTGGGTGGTGGAGCGCGCCGGGGTGCGGATGCAGGTACAGCAGTCCAGCAGCGAGGCTCCGCCTGCGACGGAAGCCCGGCTGCTGGTGTCGGTGGCCAACCCGCACACGCTTGCCCAGATTATGGATGTGGCCCTCTTGGCGCGGGCGGGTGAGCACGCGCCCCTCTACGTGACCACCGTCGTGCCCGGAGGCGCAGATCAGGCGGCGCACGTGGCGCGGGGCGAGCGGCTGCTGACGCAGGCCGTGGTGCATGCTGCCGGTGCGGCGGTAACGGCGGTGCCGTTTGTGCGCGTCGAACACAACGTGGCGCGCGCGCTGGCCCGCGCCGCCGCCGAGCAGCGGGTCTCCACCCTCCTCATGGGCTGGGACGGCAGCATGGCCCCGGAGCGGGTGCTTTTCGGCAGCATCCCCGACCGGGTGCTGCACGAGAGCCCGGCTATGGTGCTCATCGCCAGGCCGGGTGCGCAGCCGGGGGCTACCGTTAAGCGCCTCGTCGTGGCGGTGCCGCCGCTGGCC
>CBDUBO010000038.1:0-11367 GCA_965365405.1 uncultured Rhodothermales bacterium
TCCCCACCTACCCGATGGGCACGTGGTCGTTCACGATGGCGAGCAAGCAGTACCATCCCGTGCGCGACTTCGATGCGGCCCGCGCACAGGAGCGCCTCGCGCCCTTTGCCGACAGCCTCCAGTACTACCACGCCGACCTGCACACGTCGCTGTTCGCCCTGCCCGCCTTCGTGCGGCGGATGTTGGGGAAAGGGTGACTGGTAACTGGTGAGGGGTAACGGGTGATGAAGCATCCCGCCAGTCGCCAATCACCCTTCGCCCCGCTCCCACACCTCCCGCATGGAGTAGCGCATCGCCACGCGGCCCACGAGTTTTTCGGGTGCGAAGTTGAGGAAGCCGAGGGCGCAGTAGATCTCTTCGGGGGTGCAGTTCCAGAGCAGCTTTACCTCGCAGTCGCCCTTACGCCTGTCGTGCGTGAGGATCGCGCCGGTGAGACCCGTGGCCCCTGACCCCACGAACACGTCCACGCCGTCGCCGTCGTTGGTGGACGTGCCTTCGGCGTAGCCGTAATCGAGCGGGTAACGGATGTCGGGGTAATGCGGGTGGGCGCTGCCTTGGGGGCGGTCGAGCGTGACCGTGGCGGTGCGCAGCAGGGTTTCCCATTTACCCCAGGGAAAAGCCTCGGTGAAAAGCGGAGGAAGCAGGTCGAGGCGCATCGGCGGGAAGAAGAACGGACGTAGTCTCCTGGCAAACGCCTGTTGCCCGTGTCCCGCTCCATCGCCTTCGTCACTTACGCCGAGCGCCCGGAAGGGCAACCGGACGACCTGCTCACCCTCGCGCCCCTTGCCGCACGGGGCATCGCCGTAACACCCGCCGTCTGGAGCGATACAGCGGTGGAGTGGACAGGCTTCGACGCCGTCGTCGTGCGCTCGCCGTGGGATTACTTCCACCACCTCGATGCTTTTCTGGCGTGGCTCGACAGGCTGGAGCAGGCGGGGACGCGGCTCTTCAACCCGCCCTCTATCCTCCGGCCCAACACGGACAAGGCGTACCTCCGCCGCCTGGAAGCGCAGGGCGTTCCCGTCGTGCCGACGGCGTGGCCCTCGGAGCAAGACCGGCTGGCCGACGTGCTGGCGGCGCGCGGATGGGACGAGGCAGTCGTAAAGCCAGCCGTCTCGGGCGGCGCCTTTGAGACGTGGCGGACAAACAGGGCGGGCGCAGACGAGGCGCAGGAGCGCTTCGAAAAGCTGCGCCGACGGGGGGCCGTGCTGGTGCAGCCTTATCTGCCTGCTATCGAGACGGGCGGTGAGGCGTCGCTCGTTTATTTCAACGGGCAGTTCAGCCACGCGCTCGTCAAGCGTCCGAAGGCGGGCGATTTCCGCGTGCAGCCGCAGCATGGCGGCCAGCAGACAGGCTTCCAGCCGGACGCCGCGCTCGTGCAGCAGGGCGCGGAGGTGCTGGCCGTGCTACCAGAAACGCCGCTTTACGCGCGCGTGGATGGCGTCGTGCAGCACGGCACCCTCCTGCTCATGGAGCTGGAGGTGACGGAGCCGCACCTTTACCTGGGCACGAGCGCCGGCGCTGCCGAACGTTTCGCGGACGCCCTCTCCGAGCGCGTGTAGCGGCAGCGCGCGCCACGCGCCCGCTGCCCTGTGGCATCACCTCTCAGAGCGCGCGGCGCTCCAGAAGGGTCTGCGTGTCCGTCTGCCGGATGAACCACGCCGTCGTGCCCGTCCGCGCCAGGTCGGGGCCGTGCCCGGCGAGGGTGTCGGCAGGCAAAGCGTCGGTGCCGAGGTGCCCGAGGTGAAGCCCCTCGCCCCCTTCCCACAGAGCCAGCACGCCGCCACCGTCCGCCCTGAGCCGCGCCTGCGCGATGCGGTTGCCAGCGGCGATGCGTGCGCTCGTAAACGTCTGCCCGCCATCCGTCGAGGTGGCGTAGTAGGTGCCGGGCGCCTCGTCTGCGCCGGTGAACCAGAGCGCGTGAACGGCCCCATCGGCAGCAATGGCAAGCGCGGGGCCGGTGTGGGGGCAGCCTTCGACGTGCCACGGCGGGGCAGGCAGGCGGACCGGCGCGGAGAACGTCTGCCCGCCATCAGCGGAGCGTGCCACGGCCACGTCGCGCACGTCAGGAGTAAACTGGTGCCGCCACGCCACGAAAAGCGCGCCGTCCGGGGCCACGGCGAGGGCTGTGCGGCAGCACTCGCACGTGCCCGCCGCCACCACGACGGATGGCCCGAAGGTCTGCCCGCCGTCGTCCGAGCGGGTCACGCGGATTTCGGTACCCGGGCCACCATGCACCCGGCGTACGTGTCCGGCATGGCTGCCGTGCGAAACGGCCACGACGGGAGTTGCCTCCTTCTGGCGAACGCCGTCGCGGGCGCGTCCGTCCAGCCACGAGAGGTACACCGTGCCGTCGGTTGCAACGGTGAGGTCGTGGAAGTGGCGGCCCGTCACGATGTCTGCACCGTCGCTGGCGGTCACGGGCGGCGTGAAGGTGCGCCCGCCATCGCTGGAACGGGCCACGCGGATTTCGCTGGCAGGGAAGCGGCGGCCCGGCACGGGGGTCTGCTTTACCCACGCCACGAGCACGCTGCCATCGGGCAGGAGCGCGACTTGTGCCGGAGCCTGAGCGTGGACGGCCACGTTTTCCGAGTCCGGATTGACGACGACGGCGCTTTCGGCCTGCCCGTCTGCGCGGACGCGCTGCACGTACACGTGCCCCTCACGCGCAAACGCAGCAACGGCATCACCGTTGGCGGCAGCGGCAACGGTGGCCGGAAGGGGCCGGTCGGCCAGTGTCCACGTGGCAGGCGTAAGCGCGGCTGAGGCTTCCGGGACGGCTTCCGGCGCGGACGGAGTGCACGCGCCCACAGCGATCAGCAGCAGAAAAAGGGGAAGGTATCGCATCAGCGTCTCCGTTATCGTCCAAAGTGGTAGCCGAGCCCGAAGGCGACGGTGCGCGGCGCGCCGAGGTAGTAGCTCGCCCCGAAGCGGCTCGCGCTCGCGTAGGTCGAGTACAACCTGTCGGTGAGGTTTAGGACGGACATCCACGCCTGCACGCCGCGCCACTGCGCCCCGACGCGGGTGTTGAGGATGGTGTATCCGCTGTATTCCTTCCGGTTGGCTGGATCGGTGAAGTAGCCGCTCAGATGCTGCGTTTCCACGCTCGCGTATGCGCCGCGCAGCGCACGGGGTCGCAGCGTCGCCTCGGCGTTGACGATCCAGGTGGGTGCGCCCGGCATCTCGTTGCCGTCGAAGCGCACGCCGCCCTCCTCGTAGCGCGTGAACGTGTGGCGGGCGTTGGTGCCCGACAGGCGCAGCGTGAGCCCTGCCACGGGCGCGGCGGTGAGCCCGTACTCGACGCCCGTGTGGCGCGTGCGGCCCGCGTTGGCGTTCTCCGTCGTGCCGTCGTCCAGCCGGACGCTGATGATCTCGTCGCGCCCGTCCATGCGGTACAGGGCGAGGTCGGCCTGGAGGCGTCCCTCCCAGAACGCGGCCCAGCCGCCCGTTTCGTACGAGTCGAAGTAGGACGGGCGCAGCGTGGGCACCTTCACGCCCCGGTACAACTCCGACACTTCGGGCGGCATGAAGCCCTGCCCGTAGCTCGCGTAAACGCCCTGGCCGTCGGCGATCTCGTAGGTCGCACCCACGCGCGGCGTCAGGCGTCGGTACGTGGCCACATCGTCCGGCGCGCCCGAAAAAGCTGTGGGCGGCAGGTGGTTGTCGTAATCGTAAGAGATGAGGTCGTAGCGCAGCGAGGCCGACAGGCGCAACCGTTCAACCGGACGCACTTCGGCAACGGCGTAGGCCCCGGCGTTGACGAGCAGCACGTCGTAGCGCGTCAGCAGCGAATCGGATGTGGAGTAGGACAGGTAGCGGCCCGTGGCCGGGTCGCGCGCGATCTCGGCGAACTCGGCCCAGTAGGTGGACGGGCTGCGGTCGAGAAGGGCGCCCAGCGTCACGTTGAAGCGCGGAGCGAGGTAGGCGCGGTGCAGCGCGGCCACGCCCACGCTCGTGAACGCCTGCTCGTTCACCTCGCCCGTGGCCCGCGCCGGGTTACGACGGTCGTTGCTGACGCGGTAAGACGGCATCTGCCCGACGGCATTGTCGCGCCCGAAGAATGCGATTTCGGTGGCGTGACGCGCGTTCCAGGCGTGGTTCAGGCGGAGGGCGGCGCGCCGGGCGTCCACGTCGCGGTAGGTGAAAGAGTGCAGGCTGGTCAGGTTCTGGCCGAAAAAGCTGGCACTGTCCAGGCTGCCCGTCATGTCGGTGCGCAGATCGTGCACGGAGGCATCCAGGCGCAGCGCGGTGCCGGGCCGCACCTGCACGTCCGCGCGCAGCGAAAGGGCCACCTTGTCGTAATCGCTGTGGGCCGCGTAGCCATCGCGCTGGCGCGCTCCGTAGCCGCCCACCCACACGCCCACGCGCCCGCGCTGCACGCCTGCCGAAGCGTCGGCGCGTACCTGACCCCGGTCGTCGTGCCGCAGGGTCAGCCGCGCCTCGGGTACCTCGGGCGGGCGCGGCGCGAGCACGTTGATGGCCCCGCCGACGGCGTTTGCGCCGAAAAGTGCGGAGGACGGCCCCCGGACGACCTCGATGCGGTCGGCCCCGCCGAAGTTGACTTCGTTGAGCGCGTTGTGGTTGAAGAGGCCCACGGGACGCACGGGCAGGCCGTCGTCGAGAAACGCGTAGAGCGCCTTGAGCGAGAGCGGCTGCCGGATGCTGGTGCTGTGCTGCTCGTTGCCGAAGTCGGCGATGTACACGCCCGGCACCTTGTTGAGCAGTTCGTAGGGCATCCGCGCCCGCGTTTGCTCGATCTCGGTGCGCGACAGCGCAGCCACGGCAACGGGCGCTTCGGTGCGGCGCACCGCCGTGCGGCTGGCGCTCACCACCACATCCTGCAAGTCCACCAGCGCAGCGTCGAGCAGGATGTCGAGCGGGGCGTCCGCCACTTCTACCGTCCGCGTGCGGTAGCCGACAATGGAGACGACGAGCATGCGCACGGGCCGGTCGGTGCGCAGCGTGAAGGCCCCGTCGCGGTCGGTGGCGACGCCGAGCGTGGTATTGGGCACGAGCACGGTCACCCCCGGCAGGGGCTCGCGCGTGGCCGCGTCGCGCACGCGGCCCGAAACGGTGTAGGATTGTGCCGACGCGAGCGCGGGCACGAGCAGCAGCAGGCCCACGAGGGCCAGGCGTTGGATAGACATGATAGCTTCCCCGGAAAATGAGCAGAGCATCCCGCAGGCGGGACGACAAAAGCGGCTGAAAAAAGTCAGGCCGCGCGCTCGGGGGGGTGGATCACGTCAGGCAGAAGGCCGGCAACAAGGCGCACGGCCCGCTCGGGCGGGTAGTGCTGCCGGGTGGCAGGCAGCGCGGGCAGCGCCGGCGCAGAGGGTGCGAACAGGTTGAAACCAGCCATTACGTGTGGCAGCAACTGCAGGCCGTCCGCGTCGTGCTGGTGGGCATCCTCCATCCGCTTTTTCAGGAAGCACTTGCCGTTGCACTTCCGTTCAGGATGGTCGCGGTTTTCGCAGAGGTGCGTTACCACGTAGTCCTGCTGGAGTGCAAAGACGCTGCGCACCAGCACGGGTTTGATCCCGGCGGAGAGGGAGAGCAGCATCAGTACGAGTGCAGCCGTACGCACGTCAGAGGCAATTCAGAAGTGGCCGAAAAATGTGACAGAACTACTTCAATGGGCCAGGCACGAAAGTAGCACCACACCAGACGACCCGCAACGATGCTGCATTAAGGTTTGGCGCAAGTCTCGGCGCGAAACCACCGCGTCTGTTTCCCGGTCAGCCCCGCCGCTGCGCACGGATGCCCTCTGCCCCGCCTGGCGCGAGGAGAACAGGCTCCTGAGGCGGCTCGTCGAGGTCGGAAAAGTCCTCGGCAAAGATATTCCAGGTCGTCAGAAAGAGCGCGGCCAGCACGGGGCCGATGATGAAGCCCGACAGCCCGAACAGCGTGATGCCGCCGATGGTGGCCAGCAGCACGAGGTAGTCCGGCATCCCGGCGTCGCGCCCGACGAGGATGGGCCGCAGGAGGTTGTCCACGAGCCCGATCACGACGACGCCCGCCACGACGAGGATGAGGGCCTTGATGGGGTGGCCGGTGAAGAACAGGATAATGGCCGCCGGTGCCCACACCAGCGCCGTGCCGATGGCGGGCAGCAGCGAGAGCAGCGTCATCACGACGCCCCAGAACACGGCCCCCTGGATGCCGAGCATCCAAAAGAACAGCCCGCCCAGCGTGCCCTGCACCGCCGCCACGATAAGCGTTCCTTTGAGGGTAGCTCGCGACACGTCGGCAAAGCGGTTCATCAGGCGGCGTTCGCGGGCGTCGCCGAGGGGGAGCACGCGCACGATGCGTTCGACGAGCCGGTGGCCGTCTTTGAGGAAGAAGTAGAGCAGGTACAGCATCAGAAAAAACTGCACCGCGAAGGTGAGCGCGTTCTGGCCGTACACGAGTGCGCGGGTGGCAATGCCCTGGCTGATGGTGGCCGCCGCGCCGGCTACCTGCCCGCGCAGCTGCGTCGTGTCCAGCCCCAACCCGGCCAGAAACTGTTGCACGATGGGCAACTGCCGCTCGACGTAGCTGATGCTCGCCTCCACGTCCAGTTCGCCCGACGTCACCTGGGCGTAGATCGTCTGCGCTTCGCTCACCACGGCCAGCCCGACGAGAAAAATGGGCAACAGCACGACGAGGCAGATGGTGAGCACGCCCAGTCCGGCAGCCAGCCCCGACCGCCCGCCGAGCATCGCGGTGTAGCGCGTGTAGAGCGGGCGGAAAATGATGGAAAGCACAGCGGCCCAGAAGAGGGGCAGCAGGAAATCCTGAATGAGGCCGACAAACGCCAGCGATACCGCGACGAGCAGTACGAGGAAAAAGCCTGCCTGCAACCGGTTGACGCTTGTCTGCATGGGGATAGGGGCAAAAAGAGGCCGGTCTTACTCGCCAGCGCCGGGCGGGATGCGCCGCGCCGGAAAGCAGGCGCTGCGGCTACCGCGCCGTCAGCACACCCCGCGCTGCTGGCAGGACGGCTTCCGCCCACGCCGCGTACTGCGCCGGTGAAGGGTGCAGCCCGTCGGCCACGACGGCATCGGGCCGAGCGCGCGAAACCCCCGTCACGTCCACGAACGCGGCCCCGGCTGCTTCCGCCTCGGCCCGAGCCGCGGCGTTGAAAGCGTCGATCTGACGGGCGATGGCGGTGCGGTCTCGGCCCTCGGCAAAGGGCGTCACGCCCCAGTCGGGGATGGACACGACGACGACGCGGCGGGCGTCTCCCCCCGCGTATCCGGCAGCGCGTTGCAAGAGGGCGCGAAACTCTGCCCGGTACTCGTCCACGCCGCGCCCCCGGTACTGGTTGTTGACGCCGATGAGGAGAGTGACGAGGTCGAACGCGCGCGACGGCTCGGCCCGGTCGAGGGCCGCGCTCAGTTCGTCGGTCGTCCAGCCGGTGCGTGCCACGATAAGGGGCGGCGCCACGTTCAGCCCTTCACCGCGCAACAGGTTGGCCAGCACGTTGGGCCACCGGTCGGGCTCGGCCACGCCTTCGCCGATGGTGTACGAATCGCCGAGGGCGAGGTAGCGCAACAACGATGCGTTCTCCACGGGCGGGGCCGTGGGGGCGGCGCAGGCGGCGAGCAGCAGCAGGGGAAGCAGACGCATGGACAGAACGCGAGGTTTTGCCACAAGCTACGACGCCTGCCTCCCCGCCCATGTCAGAGCCGGACGACGGTCTGCGTCTGGCTGCGCCCATCGGCGGTGCGGAGGCGCACCACGTACACGCCGGCGGCCAGGCCGTCCAGGCTCCAGCCCAGGGTGTGCGTCCCGGCCTCCACCGGGGCGTCGTGCAGGCGGGCCACCTCGCGGCCCAGCACGTCGTAGGCCGTTACCACTATGGGCTGGGCCCGGTCGAGCGTGTAGCGCAGGCGCGTGGACTGCCGCGCGGGGTTGGGGAACGCCACCAGGTCGAGGGTGGGCAACACCACGTCCCGCTCGGCGGCCACGGCGATGCCGAGACTGGCGAACGAGGTGTAGTAGAGCCCACCGTTGAGCGTCTGCACGTACACGTTGCCGTGGGCGACAAAGGCGTCTTCGGTGAGCGACTCTCTCGGCCAACCCGCTGCCAGGCCGTGCCACGTCTGCCCGTCGTCCTGCGAAACGGCCACGCTGTCGGTGAAGGTGGCAATGAGCAGGCTACCGTCGCTGTGGAGCGAGCGCGGCCCGTCCGCCACGACGCCGGCGGCAATCAGATCCTGCCACGTCGCCCCGCCGTCCGTCGAACGGAAAAACGTCTTTTTGTTGAGGAAAACGGTGCCGAACAGACGCTCGAAGCCCGATCCAGCAAAGAGTGCCGTGGGCGTGGCCGCCACGCCTGCCTGGTTGGAGCCGAACAGGGTGTTCGTGCTGCCAAACGTCGCACCGCCGTCGGTGCTGAAGTAAGCACTGGTGCGGTCGGTGAGCATTACGTTGGTGCCGCCCACACTGGGGCGCGTAACCGTGCGCAGCGCCGAAGCCTGCTGCGTCCATGTCAGCCCGGCGTCAGCGCTGGTGTAGAGCACGGCGTTCTGGCCGCCGTAGCCACTTAGGCTCGAGCTCCAAGAGAGCAGGTAGAGCACCCCGTCGGCCTCCGAGAGCATCTTGGTGCGCCCCGTCGGTACGGCGTTCGCGCCGACCTTGCTGAAATTGACGCCGTCGGTGCTGTGGTACACGTCTGCCTCGCAGACGGCCACGACCTTGCCGCTCACTACGGCCACCAGCCCCAGGCCGTGCTGCTGCGCGCAGCCTTCGCTGGTGTTGAAGCCGTAATTGAGCCGGGTCAGGTACCGCCACGACGCGCCGCCGTCGTCCGAGCGGAAAAAGCCCGCGCCGCTGGCGATGGTCTCGTCCTCGAAGGCCAGCAGCGCGCCACCGAACGGAACGACGTTGCCCATGTCGCGCCCGAAGCCGTTGACGTTGACCGCGTCCCAGTCCACGCCGTCGGCGCTGTAGTACAGGCGGTTGCCAAACGTGCCACTGGTGATGTTGGCGTACAGAAAACCCGACCGGGTGGCGACGATGCCGATAGGCGGCGACGTGTTGGAGATGTTGCGGTTGTGCTGGGCGCGCAGCAGCGTGCTGTCCGGGTCGCCCATCTGCCAGGTATCCCCGAAGTCAGTGCTGTAAATCATCACATCGTCGTTGAAGGACTCCACGCCACCCCCACCGGGGCGCGGGCGCTGCGTGACGAGGGTTTTGAGCACGAGCGTGTTGCCGCGCGAAACCATCGCGTCTATGCGCGAGGTGTTGGTGAGCGCCGCAGGCGTGGTGCTTTTGCTCTGCCACGTCGCGCCGCCGTCGGCCGTCCAGCGGAGCGTGGTGGTGGTGCCGTTCTGGGTGGCGTAGTAAATGCGGTTGCCATCCGCCCATAGCGGCAGGCTCGTGGCGAAGACGGTCAGGCTCTGCGCAAGCGTCCACGTGGCCCCCAGGTCGTTGCTGACGAAAACGCCCGTCTCGTTGGTGTTGTTGACGCGGCGCGTGTGCAGGATGGCCAGCGTGTTTCCGGCCCTCACGGGCGGGCTCTGCCCCACAGGGTTGAAGACTTCGGGCTGGACCGTCCACGTGGCCCCGGCGTCGGTGGAGACGATGAACTGCGCCCGGCTCGACCCGGTGTGGGCGTACGCGATAACCGTTGAGGCATCGGGCACGAGCAGGTGCTGGATGCCGCCTTCCACGACCGTGGGGAAGTTCGTCTTCACCAACCACGACGCGCCGTTGTCGGTGGAAAGATGGACGTTGGCCTTGTTGAAAGCTGCGCGCTCGGCGGCAGCCACGAGTCCATCGCCCGCGCCCAGCGCGGTGAGGTTGGGGCCAAGCGGCTTCTGCGCCGTGACCAGGTTGGCCGTGGCGTCCGCCCACGTCTTGCCGCCATCGGCGCTGCGATAGACGTAGCCTCCGTCGGCGCTGGCCCCGCTGCCGCGCGTGGCGGCGAAAAAGACGTGGCTGCTGTTCTGCGCCACCGCGCGCGGCGTGAACAGGCCCGGCCCGGAGAATTTCCACTGCGCGCTGGCAGCAACAGGAAGCAAAAACAGCGTGCAGAAAAGAGTCGCCAGGCGCATCGGAACGGAGGGTTGAGTGGCAGGAAAACGCGGCATGCAGCATACCGCGCCTGCCCGACCCGTTTCATCCCCCTATCCAGCCATTCTCGCCCCGCCCGGCCCCGCTCAGTCGAAATACTTCAGCAGGTCGGACACCACGGCCGGGTTCGTGCCCAGCGCGATCAGGATGGACACGGCCAACCCGATGCCGGCGTAGCCGATGTCTTTGCCCATCAGCCGCAGCGCGGCCAGCGGCGTGCGGTGCATCCCCCGCCCGAAAATGCTCATCGCCAGCTCGCGCCCTCCCAGCAGACCGATAAACACCCACGTCGTGCTCATCGGGACGTTGTTGAGCGTCTTGAAGTAGTAGAGGATGAGCGCGTACACGAAGTCGATGATGGTCGCGCTGCGGATGTCCACCACGTCGCTCTTCTCGTTGACGACCTCCTGGATGCGGTCGCCGCGGAGGTAGAAAAGCAGGCCGAGCCCGGCAAAGATGAACCCGACGAAAATGGTGATCTCGGTAGATGAAAGCTGCCGTGGCAGGTACACGGCGATGTTGGCCGCGTCCTGCTGGAGCCAGCTCGTCCACAGAAAGCCCGTCGCTATCCACTGCAACCCCAGCCAGTGCGAGCCAGCCTCGGTGCCATCGTAGCGCGGCTGGATGTAGCGCGTGACGACGGCCCACACCACGATGGCGGTGAAAAAGGCGACGAAGTAGCCCGACAGGCTCTTCGTGAGCATGTCGGCAATGCCCTCCGGGTGCGTCGCAAAGCACGTCAGCAGCAGAAACGTCGTCGAGACGGGCATCCGCAGCCGCGTGATGATGAGCAGGAAGATGGGCGCGGCCACCTGCAGAAAGGAGAACTGCGTGGGCGATTCGGAGAACCCCTTGGAAGAAAGCCGCCCGTAACTCACGTCGCCGCTGTAGGTGTACCACCCGTAAAGCGCCGTCGCAACGAACACGCCGCCGATGAACAGCCACAGCACCCACCACGGCTTGCGGTGATTGGAGGCGATAAACGTGCCCAGCGTCTGGATGCTGTCGTTGGCGATAGCGGAGTACGCTGCAACGGCGAACCCGAACCACATGGCGATCTGCGGATACGGCCACACGATGCCCGCCCCCAGGAACAGGATTCCCAGAAACGTCAGGTAGTTGCGGTCCTTGCGGATCGTCTTAGCGAACGTGTAGCGCCGCTTGACGACGGTCGCGGTCAGCGACTTCGGCTGCTTCGGGCGGGGCGGGACGGGGCGCGAGGTCTGCGGCTCCATCTATCGGGACTCCATGGTTAGGCAAGTCCGCAAAGGACGAACCGTGATGCTACCAAAAGATTAACAAGTGACC
>CBDUBO010000039.1:0-11240 GCA_965365405.1 uncultured Rhodothermales bacterium
CAATGAAGCGGCGGTCGAGCAGGCCGTAGGCGTCGATGCGGCGGTCGCGCAGAAAGGGCCACTCGGTGCGCAGCGTGTTGAGCCGCGACAGGTCGAGCGTTTCGACGATCACCTCCTCCTGGTCAGTCGAGGCGCGGGCCATGACCTGCCCGTCCGGGGCGACGATGAACGACTGGCCCCAGAACTCGATGCCGTCGTCTCCATCATCGGGCGCGCCCGGCGTGGGCTCGAAGCCGATCCTGTTGACGGCGCACACGTAACAGCCGTTGGCGACGGCGTGGCTTTTCTGGATCGTCTCCCACATCGCGTGTTGCGCCTCGCCCCGCGCGGCCTTTTCCTCCGGCAGCCAGCCGATGGCCGTCGGGTAGAACAGGATGGACGCGCCGCGGAGGGCGGTCAGGCGGGCCGCTTCGGGATACCACTGATCCCAGCACACGAGCGTACCGATCTTGGCCTTGGGCGTGTCGAACGCCTTGAAGCCCAGGTCGCCGGGGGCGAAGTAGAACTTCTCGTAGAAGAGCGGATCGTCCGGGATGTGCATTTTGCGGTACTTGCCCGCGTACCCCTCGGTGGGGTGCAGCACGGCGGCCGTGTTGTGGTAGAGCCCCTCGGCGCGCTTCTCGAACAGCGACGCGATGATCGTCACGCCGCGCTCGCGGGCCAGCGTCTCGATGCGCGCTGTGGTGGGGCCGGGCACGGGTTCGGCGAGGGAGAACTGGTCGTGGTCTTCGGTTTTACAGAAATAGCGCGAGCGGAAAAGCTCCGGCAGGCACACGATGTCCGCGCCCGCATCGGCGGCCTGGTGGACGAAGCCGATGGCGCGTTCGAGGTTGTCTTCGGGGTGGTCGGAACAGCGCATCTGGACAAGGCCGACGCGCACGGTGCGGTCATTCATCGGGGCAGAAGGGCGTAGCGTAAGAGAAAGTGGTGGAGCAAGCCGTCCACCTCGGTCGTGTCGGCGAGACCATCGAGCACCTGCTGAAAGGCCGCGTCGTCGCCGCTTTCGGGGTAGTGGGCGCGGTACGCGACAAGTCGCTCGCGCTCGCGGCAGGCATCGAGTTCAGAGTGGAACTGGGTGCCGTAGACGGGCAGCCCGTCCACGCGCAGCGCCTGGTGGGGTTGCGTGGCGCTGTGGGCGAGTGAAACGACGCCAGAGGGCAGGGCCGCTACGCGGTCGTGATGGCCCTGGTTGGCGCGGAAGCGCGCGGGGAAGGCGGCAAAGAGTGGATCGGCGCGCCCTGCCTCGTTCAGCTCGACCTCGAAGCAGCCCAACTCGGCGCGTTCGGGGTCGTGGACGACGGTGCCGCCGAGGGCGCGGGCGATGAGTTGATGACCCCAGCAGCTACCAAAAACGGGCAGGCCACTCTCGACAGCGCGGCGCGTGAAGTCGAGCAGGCCGGGCATCCACGGATAGTCCTGCGCGACCGAATACGCGCCAGACCCGCCAATGAAAACCGCATCGACGCCGTGCAGCGCCGCGCCCTGCGGCACCCTTTCTAAGACGTTTGCGGACACGAACTGACCCGGGTCCAGCCCGGCACGCTCGGCAAAGCACTGCTGCTCCTGCTGGAGGATCCACACCTCGTCGCGGGCCTGGACGAGCAGCACGCGCAGGCTTTCGATGTCAGCTTTCATGCAAGGGGAAGGAAACGCCTGCTGAATACCCCGCACCAAGAGCGGGTTCGGCGGCTGTGTAAAGTCCTGGCGGAATAGCGACGGTGCCTATCCGGCCACGAGATCAGCAAAAGGACCGCGCAGCAGCTTATAGAGCCGGCTCAGGGGCAGGCCAACGACGTTGTAATAGTCGCCCACGATGCGGTGGATAAAGACGGCACCGTAGTCGTCCTGGATGCCGTAGGCCCCCGCCTTGTCGAGCGGCGAGCCCGTGGCGACGTATGCGGCGATTTCTTCCGACGAGAGCGGGTCGAAGTACACGTCTGTTTCCTCGTGGGCCGCCTCGCGCCGCGCCGATGCGGTGTGGACAAGCGCGAGGCCGGTAAAGACGGTGTGCATCTGCCCTGAAAGGCTGGTCAGCATCTGCTCCGCCTCCCGCGCGTCGGCAGGCTTGCCTAGCACGCGCCCTGCGCGCACCACGATGGTGTCCGCCCCCAGTACGAGGGCGTCCGGGTGGTGGTGAGCCACGGCGACAGCTTTTTCGAGGGCCAGGTGGCGCACGAGCGCGCTGGGCTCAATGTCGTCCGGGGCGGTCTCGTCTATGTCGGCGGGTTGGACGGTAAACGCCAGCCCCATCTGGGTCAGCAACTGGCGGCGGCGCGGTGAGGCGGAGGCGAGGACGAGGGGAACGTGAAGCTGCACGGCTGAAAGGGGGAAGGGCGCGGGAAGTTCGGGGCAGATGGAGCGCGCACCACGCGGGGCGGGGCGGGGCGTCGTAAATTGACCGTCCTGTAACGCGAAGGCCACCACGGGTTCTCTTTTTCTGATGATCGTTCTCACCATCTGCAATCACAAAGGCGGCACGGGCAAAACCACCACGGCGCTCAACCTGGCTGCGGCCCTGGGCCTGAGTGGCCGCCGCACGCTCGCCATCGACCTCGACCCGCAGGGCTTCCTGACGCGCACCGTGGGGGCGGAAGAGCCCGCGCCGGAGCAGTCGTCGATGGCGCTTTTCGACTTGTCGCGCAGTATGCGTGACCTGCCGGTGGTCGAGATGAGCGGATTCGACCTCATCCCGGCTTCGTACAAGATGACGCACCTGATGCGCCAGCTCAGCAAGCCCACCGACGTGCTCTACGTCAAAGAAGCGCTCACGACCGTGCCGGACTACGACGTAGTGGTCTTCGACACGGCGGCGGCCGTCACGGTGTTCAGCCTCAACGCGCTCGTCGCCAGCCAATTCTGCGTCGTGCCCGTCACGCCCGAGCACCAGCCGGTGCTGGGCGCGGAGCAGACGTTCCAGACGGCCAGGCTCGTGCAGGACAAGCTCAACCCCGACCTTACCGATCCGCTGTTTCTCTTTACCCAGGTGGACGGGCGCAAGGCCAGCCACGCCGCCTACCGGCGCACGATGCGCCATTTCTACGGCCCCTGCGTGATGCGCACCGTGATCCGCACGTCTACGTCGCTCTCGAACCGCTACGCACCGGGTACCACAGTTTTCGACCACGACCCGTACTCGCGCGGAGCGCGCGACTATGCCAACGCCGCCGACGAGTTGCTGGGCGTGGTGGCGCAGGGCGGGCTGCGCACGGGCGTGCGGGGCCGCGATGCCTCCGAGCACGCGCAGGTGGCCGAGCCGCTGCCGCAGGCCTCCTGACGTGCCGCGCCGCCCCCCTTCTCGTACCCGCGCAGCCCTGACGCTGGTTGTGGCCCTGGTGCTGTTGGCGACCCTGCTCGTGGTGCTGGGCACGCGGGCGCTGGGTCTGCCACCCGTGGGAGCACTCCTCGACCCCGCAGACGGCCTCTACGCGCTGGCCCGGCAGGCCGCACCCGGCGATGCCCGGGTGCGTCTCGGCGGTCTCGAAGCAGAGGTCACCGTTGTGCGCGACGGGCGGGGTGTGCCGCACGTTTTCGCCGCCTCGGACGCCGACGCCGTGCGCGCTATCGGCTTCGTGACAGCGCAGGACCGGCTGTTCCAGATGGACTTCATCGCCCGCGTGGCGGCCGGGAGGCTGTCCGAGGCCGTCGGCGCGGACGCGCTCGATACAGACCGCTTTCTGCGCGCGACGGGCATGGACTGGGGCGCGCGGCGCAACTGGGAGGCCATAGAGCAGGAGGGCGGATTGGAACGAGACATCCTGCTGTGGTACGCCGAGGGCGTCAACGCCTACCTGGACGGGCTCGCGCCGGGTGATTATCCTCTCGAAATGCGCCTGCTGGGCTACGCGCCCGAACGCTGGACGCCGCTCCACACCCTCCGCGTGTTGCAGTACATGTCGTACGACCTCAGCTTCGACGCCGACGAGCCGGTGCTGAGCGCGATGCGGGCGCGCATGGACTCGGTTGCGTTCGACAAGCTCTTTCCCGAGCACTCGCGCATGGTGGTGCCCATCGTGCCCGCGCCGGGCGGCGGGGCCGCGCCCACACGCACCGTCGAGCCTTACACCGACGCGCCGAACCGGCCAGCCGTGGCCGTGGGCATGGCCGAAGGGTTCGTGGTCGGAAAAGGGTCGAACAACTGGGCCGTAGCCGGGGCGCGGTCGGCCACGGGGCAACCCATCCTGGCGGGCGACATGCACCTGTCGCTCACGCTTCCGGCCATCTGGTACGAAGTCCACGTCGTCACACCGGCGATGAACACCTACGGCGTGCTCGTGCCCGGCGCGCCACTGCCCGTCGAAGCCTACAACGACCACGTGGGATGGGCCTTCACCAACACCGGCGCCGACCAGCTCGACCACTACCGGCTGGAGCCCAACGCGGACAGGACGGCGTACCGCGTGGACGGCGCATGGCAGGCTTTCGAGATCCGCCCCGACACGTTCCACGTGCTCGGCGCTGAATCCGTTGTGGACACGCTGCGGATGTCGCACTTCGGCCCCGTCACCGAGGCCGACGGCGTGCTGCTGGCGCTGCGCTGGACGGCCCACTACCGCAGCCGCACGATGCTGGCGCTCTGGGGCATGAACCGCGCCCGCGACTACGCCGATTTCGAGCAGGCCATCCGGCTGTGGGATACGCCCATGCAGAACATCCTCTACGCCGGGCGCGACGGTCGCATCGCCATCCGCTCGACGGGCCACCTGCCCGTGCGCGCCGGAGGTTCGGGCAGCGGCCTGCTCGATGGCACCACGACGGCCAACGATTGGATCGGGCGGGTGCCGTTCGAGCAGCTTCCCCACGCCGTCGATCCCGAACAGGGCTTTCTGACCTCTACCAACCAGGACCCGGCAGACGCACGCTACCCCTACTACCTGGGCCGCGACTGGACGAGCAACTTCCGCTCGCTCCGCATAGACAGCCTTTTGCGGGGCAAGGCGCGGCACACAACAGACGACCTCAAGGGGTATCAGGCAGACGTGAAGGCCGTTCAGCACGGCCTCTACCGTCCCCTTCTCGACACGCTTACCGGTCTCACACCCCGCGCCGACTCGCTCCGAAAACTGCTGGTGGCGTGGAACGGTGTGACGGCCGTGGACGAGGCCGCTCCGCTCGGGCTCTACCATTTCCTCGAACGCCTGCGGGCGCTCACGTGGGACGAACCCGTTTTCCGCGCCCGCCGCCCCGCGGCGATGCAGCTTTTCCTGACGCTGCGCGACGAGCCGCAGAGCCCCTGGCTCGACCGGCCCGACACGCGCGCCCGTGAAACCGCGCCTGACCTCCTGCGCCTCGCGCTTGCGCAAGCCGCCGACACGCTCCGTGCCCGCTACGGGCCACCCGCGACGTGGCGCTGGGGCGACCACCACCAGGTGGTGTTTCGCCACATGACGCGCAACGAGGCCCTCGCGCCGCTGTGGCGTGGGCCGCACCCGTACCCCGGCTTTGCCGAGACACTTTCACCCGCCTCCTCGCTCAACACGACGCACAGCGCGTCGTGGCGCGTCGTGGTGGATTTCTCGCAGCAGCCGCCGCAGGGCTGGGGCGTTTATCCCGGCGGGCAGAGCGGCAACCCGTTCTCGCCGCTCTACGACGCGCACCTCGACACCTACCTCGGCTTCGCGCACTACACGCTGTTCAAGCCCCGCACGGCCGACAGCATCCCCGCAGACCGCGTCGCGGCCCGTCTGACCCTTCGCCCCTGAACTGCCCGCCCCATGCCGGACGCCCCCAACCAGCAGTTTTCGTCCCGCCTGGGGCTGTTGCTCAGCGTGCTCGGCATTGCCGTGGGCACGGGCAACATCTGGCGCTTTCCGCGCATCGTGGCCAATAACGCGGGCGACGGCGGGGCAGGGGCGTTTCTGGTAGCCTGGATCGTGTTTCTCGCGGTGTGGAGCGTGCCGCTCATCATCGCCGAGTACGCGATGGGGCGGGCCACGCGCAAGGGGCCGGTGGGCGCGTTCGGGCTGCTGGCCGGGCGCGGCTACGGCTGGCTGGGCGCGTTCGTGGCGCTCGTGGCCACGGCCATCATGTTCTACTACAGCGTCGTCACCGGGTGGTGTTTCTACTACCTCAAAGAAGTGCTGACGGCTCCGCTGCCGTTCGGGGCCGAGGCGGCGGAAGGGGTGTGGAGTGGCTACCAGTCCGGCTGGGGGCCGACGGTTACCCACGCCCTTGCCATGCTCGCGGGCGGGCTCGTGGTGCTGCGCGGCGTGCAGGCCATCGAGCGGGCCAACAAAGTGCTTGTGCCCACGCTGCTCGTCGTCGTGGTGATCTGCGCCGTGCGCGCCGTGACGCTGCCCGGCGCGGGCGTGGGCCTCAGTTACCTGTTTACCCCCGACTGGTCGGTGCTGGCCTCGCCGCAGGTGTGGCTCGAAGCGCTCACGCAGAACGCCTGGGACACCGGGGCGGGCTGGGGCCTCATCCTCGCCTACGCCACCTACATGCGGCGCAGTGACCACGTGGTGCGCAGCGCCATTCTAACGGGCGTAGGCAACAACACCGTCTCTCTCATCGCGGCGACGATGATTTTTGCGACGGTCTTTTCCATCCTCGGCGCGCAGATGAGCCAGGCCGACGTGCTGAACGTGATGCGCGCTTCCGGGCCTGCCTCCACGGGGCTCACGTTTATCTGGATGCCCCAGCTTTTCCACCAGATGCCGCTGGGACGCCTGTTCGCCATCCTGTTCTTTCTCGGCCTCTCGTTCGCCGCGCTCTCCTCGCTGCTCTCGATGATCGAACTGGCCGTGCGCGTGCTCGTGGACGCGGGCGTGGCGCGGGCAAAGGCGCTGGCCGCTGTTGTGGCGCTGGGCTTCGTGTTCGGGCTGCCGTCCGCGCGCAACCTCGACGTGCTGGGCAACCAGGATTTCGTGTGGGGCGTGGCGCTCATGCTCTCGGGTGCGTTTATCGCCCTCGTGGTCGTTCGCCACGGGGTTCGCCGCTTCCGCGAAGCACACGTCGAAGCACCGGGCGACCTGCCGGCCGGGCGGCTGTGGGAGTTCCTGATCGGCGTGGCCGTGCCCATCCAGGCCGTCGCGCTGCTGGGATGGTGGATGTTTCTGGCGACGACGGAGAGCTTCACGGCGGCGTGGTACGATCCCTTCGAGCCGTACAGCCTCATGTCGTGCCTGGTGCAGTGGGGCATCGCGCTCGCCGTGCTGTTCGCCCTCAACCGCTGGATGATGCGCCGCACCCTCGGCCCCGAAAACGCATGAAATCGGCCTTCTCGACCTGGGTAATCTGCGGGCTTGCCCTTGTCGTCTCCGTAACAGCGCAACCACTCCAGACGCGCGCCGAAGCAACAGGCTACGCCGAAACGTCGCGCTACGCAGACGTGATGGCATTCCTCGAAGGCGTCACCGCCCGCTCGCCTCTGATGCACCGCACTTCGTACGGCTACACGACAGAAGGGCGTGCGATGCCGCTCGTCGTGGTAGGAGCGGTGGCTGCTGCCACGCCCGAAGCCGTCCGGGCGTCGGGCAAGCTGCGCGTGCTGCTCCAGGGCAACATTCACGCTGGAGAGGTGGAGGGCAAGGAGGCCCTGCTCGAACTGCTGCGCGAGATCGCGGCGGGCGCGCACCCGGCCTGGGCCGATTCGCTCGTGCTGCTCGTTACGCCCATCTACAACGCCGACGGCAACGAGCGCGTCGGGCTTTACAACCGCCCTTGGCAGCACGGTCCTGTGGGGGGCATGGGCCAGCGCCCCAACGCGCAGGGGCTCGACCTCAACCGCGACCACACCAAGCTCGCTTCGCCCGAAGCCCGTGCCTTCACGCGCCTGCTTAACGAATACGATCCGCACGTCACACTCGACCTCCACACGACCGACGGCTCCTTCCACGGCTATCACCTCACGTACGCGCCCGGCCTGAACCCGAACACCGCGCCCCCCCTCGACGCCTTTTTGCGCACGCGCCTGTTTCCCGCCGTCACCGAAACCCTTGCGCGCGAAGACCGCCTGCTCGTCTACTACTACGGCAACTTCGACGGCTTCGAACAGCGCCCGAAAAACAACCCGCCGGGGTGGTACACCTTCGATCACCGCCCGCGCTTCAACAACAGCTACGTGGCGCTGCGCAACCGCGTCGCCATTCTGAGCGAGGCCTATTCCTATCTGCCGTTTGAGGAGCGCATTTTCGCTACGAAACAGTTCGTCGCGGCCATTCTGGACTATGCCGCCACCCACGCGCCCGCTGTGCGCCGCGCCATCGTCCAGGCCGAAGCCGCGCCCGTGGCGGGCACCCCCGTCGCCGTGCGCAGTGATTTTGCCGCGCCCGACACCGTGCAGATTCTCGTGGGCGACGTGACCGAGGAGCGAAACCCGTACACCGGCGCGCTCATGTACCGCCGCGCCAGCGTGGCGCGCCCCACGACGATGCTCGAATACGGCACGTTTGCGGGCACCGAGTTCGTGACGGCCCCGCAGGCGTACCTGGTGCCTGCAAGTGAAAAAGCGGTGCTCGAACGGCTGGAGGCCCACGGCATCCGCCACGTTCCCGCACCCCCTGAAGCTCAGGTAGAAGCGTTCCGGATCGATTCCGTGCGAACGGCAACGCGTGCCTTCCAGAACGTCAACGAGCAGACGCTTTTCGGCGCATACGAGCGCCTGCCGGCGCAGTCCACCGAGGGGATGCGGATGGTGCCTGTGGCCGGCCCGCTGGCAAGGCTGACGGTCTATCTGCTCGAACCCCGCTCAGACGACGGGTTCGTCAACTGGGGACTTTTCGAGGGGCGGCTCCAGGGGGCAACGGTCTATCCCATCCTGCGCGTCCCCTCCGCCTCGCCTGGAAACTGAGGCGGACAAGGCGGGTTGCCCACCCACCTCACTACGCCCATGCGCCTGCTTTTTTCGCTTTTTCTGCTCGCAGCCATCGCCGGCTGCCGTTCCGACGGGTCCCCGCCGCAGCCTGTCGAGCAAACCACTGAAACGCTTGGTCAGGCTCCAGCGGACGGCCTCATTGAGTTGCGCACCGCCGGGGCAGACGAAATCCTCGATTACGTCAGGCAGCATCCTAGCCGTGTCAAAGTGGTCAACTTCTGGGCCACGTGGTGCGTGCCGTGTCGCGAGGAATTCCCTGACCTGGTGCGCGCCGGCCAGACCTTCAAGGATCGTGGGATGGAGATGATCTTCGTCTCCGCCGACTTTCCCGATCAGGAAGCCGACGTGATCGCCTTTTTGAAAGAGCAGGGGGTTGAAGGAGTCACGTTCCTCAAAAAAGACGGCGACGACGACGCCTTTATCTCCGCTTTCGACCCGGAATGGATGGGCGAACTGCCCGTCACGTTCGTGTATGATGCAGAGGGGGACAAACGCCACGCCTGGCTGGGCCCGACGACCTTCGACGAAGTCAGCCAGCAGGTTACACCGCTGCTCGAATCCCGATGAGTATGAAACACCTTTTGATTGCCCTCGCCCTCGCGCTGCCCCTCACCGCGCACGCGCAGGAGCTTCCCCTTGGCAGCCCGCTGCCGCTCGCTTCTCAGACCTTCAGCGCCGCCGACGGTACGACGGGCGCGCTTTCTTCGATGGTGGGCACCAAAGGCACCGTATTCGTCTTCTGGTCGAACAAGTGCGCATTCGTGGATCGCTACGAGGCGCGCCTGATGGACCTGGCGGCCCGCTACAGCCGGCAGGGCTACCGCTTCGTGCTCGTCAACTCGTCCAATCCGGCCAAAGACGCGAACGAGTCTGCCGAGAAGGCGGCCGCGCGGGCAAGGGAGAAAGCCTACACCATGCCCTATGTGCTCGACACCGACGGCGCATTTGCCAAGGCCGTCGGAGCCGTGCGTGCCCCGCAGGTATTCGTCTTCGACACCAACAGCAGCCTCGTGTACGTGGGGGCCATCGACGACAGCCCCGCGGATGCGGCCAAGGCCTCCAGCAACTTCCTCAGCGATGCGCTCGACGCCGTGGGCAGTGGCAAAACCCCCGCCACCTCCCGGAGCGAAGCGCTGGGCTGCCTGATCCGCTTCTGAACGCCTTGCACGCGATCGAACGCCTGCAAGCGGCCGCGCGGCGCTGGGCTGACCCTGACGAGGCCGACCGCCAGGCCGCCGCCGGGGTCGTGACAGGCTTCTCGGAAGCACAGGTTGCTTTTGCGCTCAACGAGCAGATGCAGGCGCTGGCGCAGGCCTCGCTGCAGCCGTGCCGCGACCTCACCAGCCAGACCGTTCGGATCGAAACCGACAGC
The DNA here is from genome assembly GCA_965365405.1 of uncultured Rhodothermales bacterium. Taxonomy (GTDB): domain Bacteria; phylum Bacteroidota; class Rhodothermia; order Rhodothermales; family BA12; genus CBDUCD01. Next base: position 10,185 of record CBDUBO010000039.1, read on the forward strand.
GTTGAACCCCTCGCCGGGCTGGCGGAAGCCGTAGCTGTGGTCGCGCTGGGCGCAAGGGGATACCTCAGTGACGGTGTTTCTTCTCTTACGCGCGCCTTTTTGCGTACCGCGGTGGGCGAGGCTGCGCTGGATGATGACCCCCACCCGGTCACGACCACGGTTGCCAGGGCCGAGAACGAGGCAGAAGAGGCCTCAGAGGCCCGGCGCGTGTTGCCCTGGCACATGGGCGTCGCCGTCCTGGACGGCAGGGAGAACGAGGAGGCCCGCGAGCACCTGGCCGAAGACGTGCTGCTTTTCGGTGGAGCCTCCGAGCGGTGCGTGCGCATCGTATGGGCTCCGCGCGGCCTCTCGCCCGATGGTTATTTCGCCACTTTCGCCGCTTTCCGAGGGCACTTTCCCGCGCCCCCCGGAACGGCCGCGCGCGTGCGCATGATGACCGCCTTTGCGGCAAAGGCGAACCTGCCCCACGCCTTTCTCGACGACCACTCGCTGCTCATCACACGGGGCGAAGCCACCCTACAGGCGCCCGGCCACCTGCGCTGGGTCGAGTACGACGCACTTGCGGAAGTGGAGGCGACTTGTCCACCTGGGGCGCGGCTGTACGCGCGGCAGGGCTTCAAAGGGCTGGCCGCACCCCACCTGCTGGGTACGGCACATCGGCCCGGGCCGGTGCGGTTCGAGCAGACCTTCGCCGAAGTGCGCGAACTGCTTGGCGGTTAGGCCGGGTAATGCGCGTCGAGAATACCCTGCACCTGGGGCAGGAGGGCGTCCCACGGAGTGCCCGGTGCACGCGTCACGGTGACAAAATCGGGCAAGATGAGCAGTTCGACGACCCCCGGCACGGTGAACAATTCGATGGCGAGCGGGCTCGAAGACGCCTGTGCCAGATTCTTGAACGACTGAAGCCCTGCCTCTAGAAACCGGCCACCGTCGGTGCGGACGATCATCAGGCTGTTGGGGTTGGGCGTCGGGCGGGTGGTAAAGCGGTCCATGGGGTGGGTCGCGGCGCGGAGGCTGTAATAAATCCGTAGTGAACCGGCGGTATGGTACACCGGA
>CBDUBO010000040.1:0-11018 GCA_965365405.1 uncultured Rhodothermales bacterium
ATCCTCTACGGCAACGTGCGCGACCTGGTGCCGTCCGAGAATGCCGCGGGCGAGCGCGTGTACGTGCCCCTGCGCGACTTTCTGACGCAGGACCTCTTCGCCGCGCGCGACATCGTCATCTACTACGACCGCGCATCCGGCATCCACTTCACCGACCAGGCCAGCCAGCGCGACTTCAACCGGGCGCTTTCGGGCTACGACAGCATTTTCGGGACGGACTTCCAGCAGAAGCTGCCCAAAGACCCCGTCCGCGTCTTCACCGTGCTGGAGAACTACTTTCGGCTCCGGCTGGGCGAGGGCAAGCGCATCGCGTGCGTGATTGACTACGCCGAAACCATCATCCCGATGGCCGAGGCCTCGATGTATTCGCCCGAAGACCGGGCCGCGCTCGTGGCGCTGCGCAAGTGGAGCCACGACCCGCTCTTTCTCGCCGCCGACTTTACCGTGTGCCTCGTCGCCGAGAACCTGCGCGACCTCAACCAGTCGTTCGTGCAGAGCCCATACACCGCCGAAATCGCCATTGAGATGCCGGACGCCGGGGCGCGGCAGGCATTTTTGCAGTGGTACCTGCGCGACAAGGCGGCGCAGTTCGGCGAGATGGCCGACGTGCCGCTGGGCGTGCTCGGCCAGAACACCGCCGGACTGGGCTACGTGCAGCTGCGCACCATCCTCGCGGACGTGCTCGAAAACCGCAACCGGCTCACCTTCGAGCGGCTCTCGGCGCTCAAGAAAGAACTCATCGAGGCCGAGGCCTACGGGATGTTGGAGTTCGTCGAGAATGACCTCAACCTCGACATGGTGGCCGGGCACGCCCAGGCCAAAGAGCACCTGCGCCAGGCCGCAGCGGCGCTCAAAGCCGGACGCCCCGACGTGCTGCCGATGGGCTACCTCGTCAACGGGCCCGTGGGCACGGGCAAGACGTTTCTCATCTCGTGCTTCGCCGGCGAAATCGGCATCCCGATGGTGATGCTCAAAAACTTCCGCTCGCAGTGGCAGGGCGTGACCGAGGGCAACCTGGAGAAAATCCTGAGCCTGTTGCAGGCCATGACGCCGGTCGCCGTGATGATTGACGAGGCCGACGCCATGCTGGGCGACCGCGATTCTTCGGGCGACAGCGGGGTGTCGAGCCGTGTGTTCGGGCAGATCGCGTCGTTCATGTCGAACACGCGCAACCGCGGCCGCGTCATCTTTTTTCTCGTAACCGCCCGCCCCGACCTGATGCCCATCGACCTCAAGCGGCAGGGGCGCGCCGAAGAACACCTGGCCCTATTTTACCCGACCACGCGCGAGGAGCGCGAAGAGCTGCTGCGCGTGATGCTGCGCCGCACGAAGGTGAACCTGCCCATCGAGCAGGCGCCAGAGGCACTGCTGGACGGCGAGCGGACGTTTTCGGGGGCGGACATGGAGGCTATCCTGACGCGCGCCAAGTTCCGCGCCGCCGCCGAGGGCCTGATGGACGTGACGGCGGATATCCTCACCGACGTGGTGGCGGATTTCATCCCGCCCACCTACCCCCTCGAAGTCGAGCTTCAGACACTGGCAGCGGTGCAGGAGTGCACCTCGCGCAACCTGCTTCCCCCCGAATACCGCGACATGGACCGTGAAGCCATCACACGGCGCGTAGAGGAATTGAAGCGCTTGATTTAGGGGTTAGTTGGTTGGATAGGGAGATGGTTGCGTTGCTTCTACCCCTACCAACTCCCCAACCGCGAAGCGCTAATCAAGCTGGCTCAGGATTCTTCTGATACGAGCGATCTCCTCCTCGGCAGCGCTCACCGTCTCGGACGGCGTGCGGCCCGTAGCCGCGCTCGTGCCGATGATGGACTTCTGCCGCCAGCCCGGCCGGGCTCCGGCATCGCTGGCATCCTCGGGCGCGCCTTCGGCGGGTGCCTCATCGGCCTCGGCTGGTGGCGTGGCGGACTCTGGCTTCGCGGGCGTCGTCCACACGTGCGCGTCGCCGGGTTCTTCGGGCGGCGTCAGCGCGGCTTCTTGGTCGAGCCGTAGCAGGCGCTCGCCCATCGTCTCAGCGGGCGCGCCGTCTTCTTCGGGGGCTGAGGTTTCCGGTGTGGCCTCAACGGGATCGGCAGACGGCGCGAGCACGTCGGCGGCGTCGTGCGGTTCGGACGGCGGGCCGAAGCGGGACGGGTTGAACGCGTCGGCTCCAGGACCCTCCGCCAGCTCAGCAGCCTCGGCCCGGTCGGGCGTGAAAAAGGAGGTAAAGGCTTCTTCGGCAGGCGTGCTCGTGTCCGTCTCCCAGTCCTCGTTGAGGGTGGCGCGGCGCTCGCGGGGCGCGTCGTCGTGCTCCTCCTCCTCGGCTTCTCGCTCGATGGAAGCCACCAAGCGGCGCTGCTGCTCGGCGGGCATGAGCTTGATGAAGCCGATGGGATCTTCGCCCTCGAAGTGCGCCAGCATCTCCATTTCGGACAAGAGGAAGGCGCGCAGCCGGGCCACGATTTCCTTGCGGCGGTTGTGGATGGCGTGCGTCTCCTGCCGGATGCGAATGCGCTCCTGCTCGGCGTCACGCTTGATGCGGTCGGCGTCGCCCTCGGCCTCCCCGCGGATCTGCTGCGCCTTCTGCTCGGCGGCCTGCATGGCCTGCCGGGCGCTCTCGCGGGCCGTTTGCAGGGCTTCCTGCAAGGCCTCCTCGACACGCTCATAGTGGCGCAGCTTGTTCTCCATCTCGCGCAGCTTTTCGTCCTGCCGCCGCCCCTCTTCGAGCACCCCATCCCACTGCGCGGCCAGGGCGTGCAGAAACGCCTGCACCTCCTCAGGGTCGTAGCCCCGCAGCCGCCGGGTGAAGTCCTGTTTTCGAATGTCGAGAGGCGTGATTTTCATCGCCGAAGTCTATCAGATTGCTGCAAGATACGACCTGCCCTCTGCGGGTGCGGGAACTACGCGCGCGAGCCGAAGAGGGCGCTGCCAATGCGAACGTGCGTCGCCCCTTCCTCGACGGCGACGGGGTAGTCGCCGCTCATGCCCATCGAGAGGATGTCGAGCTGGGCGCGCGGATTGAGCGCTGGATGGAAGCTGTTTCGCGTCTGCCGCAACAGGCGGAACTGGGCGCGCACCCTTTCGGGGTCGTCCGTGGGCGCGGCCAACGTCATCAGCCCGCAGACGCGCACGTGCGGAAACGCAGCCACGTGTTCGAGAAAGCGGTGCACGTCGGACGGGGCGAGGCCGAATTTGCTCCGCTCGCCGGACACGTTCACCTGCACCAGGCACGGCATTTCGCGCCCAGCCTGCGCGGCGCGGCGCTCGATCTCTTCGGCCAGCCGCACCGTGTCGAGGGCGTGGAATAGCTCGGCAAAGCGGACCACGTCGCGCACCTTGTTGGTTTGCAGGTGCCCGATGTGGTGCCAGTGCACCGCCCCGCCGTTTGCCACGCCCGGATGCACCTGGGCTTTTTCCACCAGTTCCTGCACCTTGTTTTCGCCGAAATGCCGGACACCGGCCTCCCACGCCGCCACGATGGCTTCGGAGGGATGGGTCTTGGTTACGGCCACGAGCGTGACGCCGTCCGGATCGCGCCCGACGCGCTCGCAGGCGGCGGCAATCTCGGCGCGCACGGCGGCGACGTTGGCGACAATGGCGTCGGCGCTGTAAGAGGCGATGGTAGACATCAGAGGGTCAGGGCTGGGCCGGCTGAGCGTCGAAATGGGCGATTTCGCCCGCTTCGGACGTGAACGTGATCTGGATGGGCCGGCAGCACACCTCGCAGTCCTCGACGTACGTCTGCTCGGCGTCGAGCGAAGTATCGAGCAGCATCGAGATGGGCTGCCAGCAGTAGGGGCACGTGAATTCGTGTTCGGTTTCCATCGCGGCGCGGAGGCATGTAGGGCGCAGTTAATTGCGCCCCTGCGGAGATACGTTCCCACCCGGCCATCCGCCTATCCGGCGCGGCGCAGCACGTCGAGGGCGGAGCGGCTGTAGACGCCCCGGCTCACGAGCATCCCCACGGCCAGCGTGAGCACGACGACGGACACGAACGTGAGCGCCATCGCTCCGAGCGGCACGCGCAGCGGCATCTCGAAAACGAAGCGCGCCAGCGCCCACGCGCCGCCGAGGGCGAAGGCCAGCCCCGTCGCCACGCCGAACGTGCCCAGCACCGCGTACTCGACCAGCATGATGCCGCGCACCTGCCTTCTCGACGCGCCGAGCGTCTTGAGCAGCGTCGTCTCCGCTGCCCGTTGGTAGCGGCTCACGAGCACGGCGGAGGCCAGCACGAACAAACCCGTGAGGATGCTGAAAAGGGCCATAAAGCGGATCACGCCCGCCACGCGGCTGAAAAGCGCGTCGAAGACGCCGAGAGCGAGCGCCAGGTCGATGGCGGACACGTTGGGATACTGCCGCACCACGTCCGCCTGAAGCTGCGCCCCCTCGATGGCCTGGGCCGTGCGGGTAAGCACGACGAACTGTTGCGGGGCGCTTTCGAGCACGCCAGCGGGAAAGACGAAAAAGAAGTTGGTCGAGAGCCGCCGCCAGTCCACCTCGCGCAGCGAACCCACGATGGTGGTAACGGGCCGCCCCTGCACCGACCACACGATGGTGTCGCCCAGCACCACGCCCAGTTCTTCGGCCACGTCTTTTTCGGCGGAGATGGGGATGGCCACCTGCTCGCCTTCGACGCGCCCGGTAAAGGTGCCCGCAATCAGCTTCTCGGACGGGATGAGGCGGTCGCGGTAGCTGGAGCGGTACTCGCGCACGTGCGCCCACGAGAGCGAGTCGCGCAGCGTCGAGTCCATGCGCATAGCGTCCACGGCCATCCCGTTGACGGTCTGGATGCGCATGGTGACGATGGGCACGCGGTCGAGCACAGGCAGTCCGCGCGCCTCGACGCGCTCGATGACACCCTCCAACTGGTCGGGCTGCACGTCGAACAAGACGAGGTTGGGGTTGCCCTCCCCATCGGCCAGGTTGAACTGGCCCACGATGGTGTCCTCGATGACGACGAGCGTGACGAGCAGAAACACCCCCAGGCCGAGCGCGAGCAGCAGCAGTAGCGTCTGGTTGCGCGGGCGGTGCAGGTTGGCCAGCCCCTGCCGCACCACGTAGCCCGCTCGCTGCGGCACCAGGCGGCGCGCAAGCGTGGTGATGAGGCGCGCCACGAGGGCGAGTCCGCCAAACACCACGCCCACCCCGACGGCGTAGCCCACGGCGATGCGCAGATCGGGGGCCTGGAGATAGGCGAAGCCCACGATGGCCCCGGCCAGCAGCACGTACACCAGCCACCGCAGCGCGTCGCCCCCGTGCGCCGGTTCCACGACGCGCAGCGCCCGCAGCGGCGAGGCACGGCGCACGGCCAGCAGGGGCAACAGCGCAAACAGGAGCGTGATGCCGACGCCCAGCCCCATCCCCAGCAGGAGGGCGGTAGGCTGAAGCCGGAACGCGACTTCGACGGGCAGAAAGTCGCCCAGCACGCGGGGCAGCAACACGAGTACGCCTGAGGCCAGCAGTCCCCCCACGACGCCCGCCACCAGGCCCATCCCGAGCGACTGAAACAGGTAGATGGCGAAGGTCTTCCAGAGCGGCGCGCCCAGGCACCGCAAAATGGCGACCGTGTTGAGGCGCGACTGCACGAACACGTGGACGCTGCTGGCGATGCCCAGCCCGCCCAGCAACAAGGCAATAAAGGCCGTCAAACTCAGAAAGCGGTACAGCCCATCCAGCCCGGTATTCCACTCGTCCTGCACCTCCGTCACCGTCTCGACGCGCACGCGCGAGGCGCGCAGTGTAGGCTGAAGGGTTTCGACGAGGGCGTCCACGTCGCGCCGGTCACTGAAGCGGAAAAAGCGCTCGTAGGTGGCCCGTGCGCCCACACCGAGCAGCGTGGAGTCCAGCCGCGCCAGCGGCACGTACACGCGCGGGCTGAAGATGGACGACACGTTGACCTCGCGCGGGGCCCGCACCACACGGCCCGCGATGCGGTACTGGTAGGTGCCCACCTGCACGCTGTCGCCCACGCGCACGCCGAAGGCGTCCATCAGGCCACCGTCCACGAGCGCTTCCCCCCGCGCCAGGTAGCTCGCGGCGGCCCCGGCAGGTTCAGTGACGAGTTCGCCGTAGTAGGGATAGCCGCTCTCCCCCGCGCGGATGGTGGCCAGGCGCGTCGCATCGGCACGCGGAAAAAAAGCCATCGAACTGAACGAGATGCGGCGCGACTGCTCGCCACCCAGCGAGTCTGCCAGCGCCGCGATGGCGGGCGGAAAGGCTGCACTGCGCTCAAAGGCGAGGTCGGCTCCGAGCAGCGTGCGCGATTCGGCGTCCAGGGCTCCGCGCAGATTCGCCCCGAACGAGTTGATGGCCACGAGGGCGGCCACGCCCAGCACCATCGAAAAGAGGAACAGCAGCAGCCGGAGCCGGCTGCCCCGGCTGTCACGCCACGCCATGCGGAAGCTCCAGAGCATGGAAAAGGGGGAAGGGCGGTGGAGAAATGAGGACGGACCGAAGGCAACCGCCTACGCACGAGCGGCAACGAGGAGCCTGAGGAAACCGTGCCTTTCCCGTTCGCTGTGCACAATCGAAAAAGCAGCCACCCCCCACCGAGAAACTGCGGCGCAAAACGAACCGGGCCACCGCGCTTAGAAAGTGCGCTCCCCTTGCCTATCGCGCTCCGCTCATCCCTTTACCAGTTCCTCCTCGATCTCGGATTCCGGGCGCGGGTCGGTGCGGCGGCGGCGCTCCTGCGGCGCTTTCACCTCGAACGGGGCTGTCGCCTTGCCGCCCGCCATCTCGACTTCGACAGTGTACTTGCCTGCGGCGAGGTAATAGGCACCGTTCTCGGCAGCTTCGTAGCGTTCGCGGTTGGCGAGCCGGCGCAGACGCGTCTCGTCCGCCCGCACGTCGTAGGCGGCGTAGTTGAGGCCGCGGTCTGCCGACAGCGCCCGCTCCGCGACGACGTTGCCGTCGCTGTCGCGCACGCGCAGCGTGGCCGGGCCACCCGTAGCGGCGTAGAAAGGCACCGTCACGCGCGGCGCAACCGTATCGCCCCAGATGGTGAAGCGCTTGCCCCAGGAATCGCTGCGCGTAAGCGCCTCGATGCCGAAAACGTGCACGGGCCGCGCCAACAGCGTGGGCGTGAGTTGCTGCACATGCTCGACATCAGCGATGAAGATCGAGCGTCCGTGCGTGCCCACGACGAGGTCTTTCTCGCGCGCCTGCACTTTGAGGTCGTGCACGGGCGTGTGCGGCAGTTCGTGCATCATCGCCATAAACGTCGCGCCCCGGTCGAGCGACACGTACAGCCCGTGGTCGGTGCCGACGTAGAGCAGGTCGGGGTTAGACGGGTCTTCGAGGATCACGTTGACGGGCTCGGCGGGCAGGCCGGTGCCGATGCGCCGCCACGTCGCGCCGTAGTCGTCGGAGGCGTAAACGTGGCTGTCCATGTAATCCCAGCGGTAGCCGTTGAGCGCCACGTACACCCGATCTACGCTGTGGTGCGAAGCCTCGACGCGGCTCACCCACAGGTCAGCCGGCAGCCCGTCCGAGATGCGCGTCCACGTGTAGCCGCCGTCGCGGCTGACGTGGATGAGGCCGTCGTCGCTGCCAGCGTAGAGCAGCCCGAAGCGCAGCGGGGATTCGTCGATGGTCGAGAGGGTGCCGTAGGGCACGTCGCCCGCGCGCCCGCCCTGGGTGAGGTCGCCGGAGATTTTCTCGAACGTCTGCCCTTTGTCGAGCGAGCGGTGCAGGAAGTTGGAGCCCATGTAGAGCACGTCCTGGTTGTGGCGCGACAGGTGGATGGGCGTCTGCCAGTTGAAGCGGAGTGGCCGCTCGCCCAGTTCGTGGCGCGGGCGCACCGTTTCGGGGCGGCCCATCCCCTTGCGGCGCGAGTAGAAGCCAAACTGGAAGCCGTAATAAGCCGTCTCGTTGTCGCGCGTATCCACTTCTATCTGCATCCCGTCGCCCCCGCCGAGCCGGGTGTAGGGGTACCGCCCTTCTTCGTACCAGCCCAGCGACCCCCGATACGTGCTGGGGCCTTTCCAGACGCCGTTGTCCTGAAGCCCGCCATACACGTTGTATGGCTCGGCCTCGTCCACCTGCACGGTGTAAAACTGCCCCACCGAGGGCGTGTTGGCCTTGAACCACGTCTCACCGTCGTCATAGGAAACGTTCACGCCGCCGTCGTTGCCGTTGACCAGGTGGCCGGGCCGCGTGGCGCTAACCCAGAGCGCGTGGTGATCCACGTGGACGTTGTCCCCGTTGATGTTTTTCCACGTCGCCCCGCCGTCGTCCGAGCGCAGGATGGGCACGCCCATGATGTAGAGCTTGTTGGCGTCGAGGGGTGAGACGCGGATGTTGCCGAAAAAGTAGCCGTAGGAGAAGTAAACGTTGTCGAGCGGCTCGGTGTGGGTGCGCGTCCACGTGGCCCCGCCATCGGTGGAGCGGTACACTTCGGCCCCGACGACGGGCGTGTCGAACAACGCGGCGTTGGCGTCTTCGAGGTATTCGACCAGCGTGACGGGCGTGATGGTGCCCTCGCGCACCCGCTCGATGATGGACTGCGCGGTGTACGAGGCGGGAAAGCCGTTTTCTTCGAGAAACGCCTCGACGCGTTCGATGGCGAGGGCGAGAAACGCCTCGCGCGTCATGCCGCGCAGCTGCTGTCGCGTCAGCACGTCAGCTTCGTCCTCGTCCTTTTCCTCAGGCCGCCGCGCCTGGTTGTCCACGAACGCGTAGAGCGTGCCCGACGCTTCGTGCAGCGCCAGCCCGATGCGGCCCACCCCCGATCCGTGCGGAAAGCCGCTCGCTGCCGTGTTGAGGCGGGTCCACGTGGCGCCGCCGTCGGTGCTTTTCCAGATGCCCGACCCCTCCCCTGCCTCGACGAAGTCCCAGGCGCGGCGCGTGCGTTCCCAGGTGGCCGCGTAGAGCACAGCGGGGTTGCGCGTGTCCGCCACCAGGTCGATGGCCCCCGTGTTGCCATTCACGTCCAGCGTGTTCGCCCACGTCTGCCCGCCGTCGGTGGTTTTGAAGATCCCGCGCTCGCCGCCCGCGCTGTAGAGCGGCCCGAGAGCAGCCACCCAGGCCGTGTTGGGGTCGGTGGGATGGAGTACGATGCGACCCGTGCGGTGCATGTCGGCCAGGCCCCGGTGCGTCCACGTCCTGCCGCTGTCGCTGCTCACGTACACGCCCGTGCCGGCGTAGGACGAGCGCGATGAGTTGTTTTCGCCCGTGCCCACCCAGATGCGTCCGCCATGGGCCCAGTCCACGGCAATGTCACCGATGGTCATCACGGCTTCCTCGTCGAAGAGGGACGTGAACGACTGTCCGTTGGTGCGCGTCACCCACAGTCCGCCGGAGGCGTAGGCGACGTAGAAGTGCGTCGGATCGGTGGGCGACACCTCCACGTCCACCACGCGCCCGCTCATCACCGTCGGACCCACATTGCGCAGGGGCACGTTCTTCAGCAGCGACTGCGCCTGGAGCGCCTGCCGCTGCGTTTGGGCCTGAAGCCGGGCCTCGGGCGGCGTACGCGGGTAGGGATTGGCCGGTAGCGTGTCGGCGTGCTGGGCGAATGCGGCAGGCGCGAGCGTTGCGACGAGCAGAAGCGTAAAGAGGCGAGGCATGGGCTTTTTGAGGGGTTCGCGCGAAGATAACGTTTTGGTTGAGTATGGGCCGAACGCCGTTCGCCTGCACCCTCCGGCGCTATCATGGCCCTGCTCCACCACCCTTCTTCCCCTCCTATGGAAATTGCACCGGACGCCACGATGAGCGGCAAACAGCGGCAGGCCTACGGCGCCGCCCGGCGCACGGCTGCCCGCGTGCTCAAGAATCGGTTTCGCACCCTCGCCCTCACTAGCGAGGCCTACACGAAGCTTTTCCGCAACGAGGGCGGGCTGAGCCGCGTCCGCGACGATCTGGCGCTTCTCATCCGGTTCGTGCGCGCCTGGGGACGGGGCGACTACCGCGTGGTACCGTGGCGGGCCCTGCTCTACGCCACCGCCGCGCTCGTCTACTTCGTCGCCCCTGCCGACCTCATCCCGGACCTGCTGCCCGGACTGGGATACGTGGACGACGTGGCCGTGGTCGTGGCGGTGATCCGCACACTTCAGAGTGAACTGACCGCGTTCTCTGCCTGGGAGGCGGCCCGTGCGGACGCACCCGAAAACGCCTGACCCCCCGATGCGCCTGTTAACCGCCGGTCTGCTTTTGTTCACCCTCGCGCTTCCTGCCGGTGCGCAGACGGCCTACGAGCCCACCTTCACGCGCGTACTCGAAGCCGTGGTGGCCGACAATGGAATGGTGCGCTACGCGAAGCTGGGACAGCCACCCCACCGCGCCCGGTTGGACAGCGTGCTCAACGCGTTGCGTCACTACGAGCTGTCCCGGCTGGACAGCGACGCGGCCCGCAAGGCGTTCTGGATCAATGCGTATAACGCGCTCATGCTCGACGCCGTGCAGCGCCAGCCAAGCCGCCGCAACGTGCTAGGAGGGGACGAAGGAGCAATCTTTTTCAAGACGCCGCGCGAGGTGGGCGGCCTGCGCGTCACGCTCGACCAGATCGAAAACGTCGTCCTGCGCCGCCAGCCCGGTCCGGCCTCGCTCACGTCACACCGCGTGGCCCGGCTCGACCCCCGCATCCACGTCGCCCTCAACTGCGCCGCCATCTCGTGCCCGCGCCTGCGCCCCGTCGCCCTGACGCCCGCCAACCTCGACGCGCAACTCGACGCCGGGATGCGCGACTTTACCGCCTCGCCCCGACACTTCCGAGTAACAGGCGGACAGATCGTGCTGTCGAGTCTGCTCGACTGGTTTGGCGGCGACTTCGACACGCACGCACCCGCTGGCGAGTACCTGCTGCGCTTCATGCCCACGAGTCGCCCCGGCTACGGCGAGCTTCGCGCGCTCCTGGCAGGGCGCAACGCGGAGGCGCTGCGCGCACAAACGCGTGCCCCGCGAGGCCCTAAAGTCGTGTTTGACTACGATTGGACGGTCAATCGAGCGTCACCAGATCGTTGACGACGGCATACCGCATCGTCACGCTTTGGGCATTTGGTTTTACCCTTCCAGTGTATAGCATTGGT